>JAQBNV010000154.1 GCA_028288395.1 Adhaeribacter sp.
TTCGTTGTTCGTTATTCGTTGTTCGATTTAGTTAATTTAAAATCTGCAACGCTCACGACGGTGCAAAAATAAGAAAGCCGCTCTAATAAGCGGCTTTCTCATAATAATTCCTCAAAGATAATCTTAAAACATTTCCACGGATAACGATTAACGATTAACGAAACTAGTCAGCTATCCGGGTAACTTTAAACTGGGTGCGGCGGTTGCGCTGGTGCTCTTCTTCGGTTTTGGCGTTTTTCACGATCAGTTGTGTTTCGCCGTAACCTTTGGCCGTTACGCGCTTTGGGTCGATGCCTTTAGAAATAATATAGGCTACCGCCGATTTGGCCCGCCGATCAGATAAATCAAGGTTATAAGCATCTTTGCCGCGTACGTCAGTATGGGAACTCAGTTCAATCGTGATTTTAGGATTATCTACGAGCGTCTGCACCAGCTTATCTAGTTCCTGCGCAGCATCCGGCCGGATATCGGCTTTGTCTAAATCGTAGTAAATATTTTCCACCACAATCGCCTTGTTCTTCACTATTTTAGTAAGCGTCAGGGTGGCCGATAACCGGATGTCGGTTAGGGGTTTGGTAAGCGAACCTTGGGCCGGGGTTTTGCCCACGGTGGTTATGGCCTGGCGGGCGGCAAAATAACCGGGGCGCTCGGCCAGAATAGAATAGGTGCGGGCCGTATCCAGGGCAAAGCTTAAAACACCGGCCGGGTTGGTTAATTCATCCTCAATTCTTTTGCCCTGGGCATCCTGCAGTGTAACCCGGATATTATTCATGGGTTTGGTACCGGCATTTCCTTCCAGTTGCTCCAGCACTTTCACATCCAGGAAAAAGGCCACCAGTTTAGGTTGATTCTTTTTGAAGAAGTAAATATCGTCGCTGCCCTTGCCGCCTTCGCGTTCCGAAGAAAACAATCCGGATTCGGCGCTTAAAGGATAGATACCAAAATCATCGCCCGTAGAGTTAATTTCGGGACCCATGTTAACGACTTTATTATTTACCACTTTGTAAATATCGAGCTTGCCCAGACCTGGGTGCCCATCCGAAGCAAAATAAAAAGTACCATCGGATCCTACAGCCGGAAAACTTTCGTTACCGGGCGTATTAATGGGCGCACCTAAGCTCTCGGGAGCCGAAAAATTACCGGCATCATCGAGGGTAGCTTTGTAAATATCGGTACCGCCCTGGCCGCCTTTGCGGTCAGAGGCAAAATAAAGCGTCTTACCATCGGGCACCAGAAAGGGCGTTGAGTCCCAGGCATCGGTTTTGTTCAGCCGGACTAGGCGGGGCTCCGACCAGGCGCCCGACCGAAACCGCGAAATAAATAAATCTACGTTTTCGCGGCCTTTCTTTGTGCCTTCGTTGCTGCGGGCAAAAATAACGGTTTTGCCGTCGGGCGTAAAAGTAGCTACTGCTTCGTGCATCCCGGATAAATTCAGGAGGGCTTCGTACTTGCGCACCGCGCCGGCACTAAGCATGTCGTTGGGGTTGCTGGGCTTGAAGGCGTATAAATCGGTAAAACCCTGTCCGTTACCTTTATAAGTAGGGCCGCCGCCGCGCGACGAGGCAAAAATAACTTCGCCTTCGGCCATGGCCACGCCAAAATCAGCCGCCTCCGAATTTATTTGCTCCAGCGGTGTCACCTCGAAATAATTTTTGGCGTTCAATACTTCCGGCAGCTCGGCCAGGTTAGCTACTTCGCGGCGGGCCCGCTCTACGGCCGTTTTATTGGCCCCGGCCTCGGCGTATTTGGTTAGTTCAGCACTGGCTTCGTTGTATTTGCCGTTGGCCCGGAGCGCCAGACCATAATTCAGGTAAACTTCTTCCTTTTTATAGCCGTTGTCCAGCGCCGCTTTGTAATAAGGCTCGGCCAGCTGAATACGGTTCGATAAACGATAAGCTTCGGCCAGCTTAAAATTAAGCTCGCCGTTGGTTGGCTTGCCTTTGAGGGCTTTCTGGTAGAGCGCAATGGCTGGCTGGTATTCTTCGCGGGCAAAGAGTTTATCGGCTTTGCCAACTTTATCGATAACGCTGCACGCAGCCATCGCCGTGAAAACCAACAAAAGAAGGAGCGTATGTATTTTTTGACTCATTAATTTTTCTGCAGCAGGTTATAAAACTGGGTAATAAAAGCGAATAAAAGTATAATTACAACGATTATCCGCTTTATATATTTTAAAAATATCGCGCCAGCCAGGTTTCTTTTGCCGGTTTGGGCCAGTTATTAAAAATGTGCCCGGCTGTAGGTACGGTATTATCAAAATAAAGGCTATCAGCGCGTAATTCACCGGCATTAATTTTATCTTTTACGGCTTTCAGCGGCACCACTTCTACGCCATTATCCTGTAAAAAAGCGAGTTGGGTCCGGTCGAAGAACGATACATTTAATTTTTCTTCCAGCTCTTTCACAAACCGCACCGATGCATCAATCGAGCAGCCACTCGGAGAATTTACATCCTCGTTATTCGCTAATATTAAAAAACGGTTATGGAATATCTGGGCCGAAGCCTGTAATTTTTGCCCATGGCTTGTCCACTCCGTCGAGAATTGGGCCAGTACCGGGCTAAGCGCGGTCACCTCGGCATCGGTAAGGGTGCGGCTGGCCTGGTAAATCCAAACCCGGGCGTTGGCCGGCAATTGGTTAAATGGAATATACATTTTACTGTTAATTGTTTAATTGTTGAATGACTGAATGGTTGAATTGTTTAATTGTTAGATGGCTATATTATTAAATTGCTGTACCGATTAATGACTAAATTAATTATTTAATATCAACCATCAGCCATCTAACAATTAAACAATTCAACCATTTATTACGCATTAAGACCTTCGGCCGAAGCAATCAGTTCCGCAATATCGAAAACTTTCACGTCCTGCTCCCTGTCTTTGTTTTTAACGCCATCCGAAAGCATGGTCATACAAAACGGACAGGCTGAGGCAATAATGGCTGGTTCGAGGGCCAGGGCTTCTTCAGTTCGTTCGATGTTAATGTCTTTGCGGCCAGGTTCGGGTTCTTTCCACATCTGGGCGCCGCCGGCCCCGCAGCACAAGCCGTTGGCCCGGCTACGCTTCATTTCTACCAAATCGGCATCCAGCGCCGCTAATACGTCGCGGGGTGCTTCGTAAATACCGTTGGCCCGCCCCAGGTAACAGGAGTCGTGGAAGGTAATGCGTTTGCCTTTAAAAGCGCCGCCACCCGCTATGCGTACTTTGCCGTCGTTGATGAGCTGCTGCAAAAACGTACTGTGGTGAATAACCTCGTAATTGCCGCCCAAGGCCGGGTATTCGTTTTTAATGGTGTTAAAGCAATGCGGACAAGCCGTTACAATTTTTTTAATGCCGTAGCCATCCAGTACCTGAATATTGGTTAAGGCCTGCATCTGGAACAAAAATTCGTTGCCGGCCCGTTTGGCCGGATCGCCGGTACAGCTTTCTTCCAAACCCAAAACCGCGTATTTAGTGCCCACGTGTTCCAGTATCTGCACAAAAGCCCGCGTCACGTTTTTATACCGATCATCGAACGCCCCGGCACAACCCACCCAAAACAATATTTCGGGCATTTCGCCGCGGGCCACAAAATCGGCCATGGTGGGTACCGTTATTTGTCTTTTCATTTTAGTAATTAGTGGTTAGCTTTTTGTGGTTAGCTATAAGCTATAATTTAAAATTCAGTTAATATTTTAAGCTCCTGCTTGCATCCGAAAACTAATAAAACCAACCGTTAAGGGCTAAAAAGCTAACCGCTATTAGCTAACCGCTTTATCCGCTAGGAACAAATTATCGGCCCAGTTTAATCTATCAGAAGGCGAGAAAGCCCAGGGCGCGCCGTTGTTTTCTATATTGGTAAACATGATGTTGAGGGCATTCGGGGCCGCCGACTCTTCCAATACCAGATAACGCCGCATATCCATAATGGAGGAAAGCTGGTCGATATTTACGGGGCAGGCTTCTACGCAGGCGTTGCAAGTGGTGCAGGCCCAGAGTTCTTCGGGAGTTACATAGCCACGCAGCAAGGTTTTTCCTTCGGTGGTTTTTACCCGTTCCTCGCCCATTTCCTGGTAATGGTTGGGCTGGAAAATAGCCGGGTGTTCGCCTTTCTCCTCCATCCGGTCGCGGGTATCCATTATTATTTTGCGCGGCGACAACAGCTTACCGGTAATATTTGCCGGACAAACGTCGGTGCAGCGGCCGCACTCGGTGCAGGTGTAGGCATCCATCAGTTGCTTCCAGCTCAGGTCTTCTACATCTTTGGTACCGAACTTCTGCGGCTCAGTTCCTTCCGGTAATGCGGGCACCTGGTAACTGGGGTCCAGCATGGCCTTTATCTCGTGGGTGATGCTCTCGTTGGTTGTAAACTGGCCTTTGGGCTCCAGGCGCGAATAATACACGTTGGGAAACGCCATAATAATATGGAAGTGTTTCGAGCTGGGCAAATAATTTAGGAAAGCCAGAATACCCAGGATATGTATCCACCAGCCCGTGGTCCGGATGGTTTCCAGCGTTGCCACCTCGCTGCCGAATATATTCACGAACAACCCGCTGATGGGGAAGCTACCCGCCAGTTCCTCGCCCCGCTGCGCAAATATTTTTAAGTCGGCAATATTAAAGGCGAACAAAGCCAGCATCAACACAATTTCTACCACCAATATTATATTAGCATCGAGCCGGGACCAGGCCCGCATTTCGGGACCGCGGGTGAGGCGGGGCACTTTGGTAATATTGCGGCGGGCCAGGAAAATAACGCAGGCAATTATTACCAGGAAAGCAAGTATTTCGTTAACGGCCATTAACGCGCTGTAAACCGGCCCCATAAAGCTTAAAGCCCGATGCGTACCGAAAATGCCGTCGATCAATATTTCCAGCACTTCGATATTTATTACCAGAAAGCCTATGTAAACCACCCCATGCAGCACAGCCGGCCAGGGTCGCTTAAACATTTTTTGTTGCCCGAAAGCCACCAGCAATAATTTATTCAGGCGCTCAGAAGTATCGCCCGCGATATTTTTATCGCGACCCAGCTTTATATTATGACGAATTTTCCGGAGCTGCCACACAAACAGACCGATTCCGGCAAGGGCTACCAACAGGAAGATAATATTACTGATCATGCAGCGACGGGTTGAGTTTCTGAATTCAGTTACGTAATGATAACGAAAGTAAGCTATATCTTATTTAGAAAAAATTATTTTACAAATCTGTTGCGTGCTCAGATTGGATTACTTACTTTTGCATACTTTTTAATCAAAAGGTGCTGGTGATGTAGCTCAGTTGGTAGAGCAAAGGACTGAAAATCCTTGTGTCGTTGGTTCGATTCCAATCATCACCACCAGCACAACCCGTAATAAGCCTCAACAGCTTATTACGGGTTTTTTCTTTTATAGCCTTTTAGTTTAGCTTTAGCCGGTCAATTCCCTTATTTCGCTTCTTATTTTTTATTCGAATATTATTAGGACCATACTTTTGCAGCTTCTGTTTTCCGACTACCCGAAACGGGAGGCGCTTACTCCTGGGTTGCTAAAATAAATCCCGTAACATTTCTAATTGCCATTCCGGCCTTAGAAATTATAATCTTATTTTGATACCGCCATTGATTACAAAACCATCCAGGGGAGCGTAAATATCCCGGAATACCGGATTGGTAATGCTGCCGGTATAAATGGTATCGAATTTAGTCTGGCGTACATCTAAGAAATTTTCAAAATTGGCGTAAACCGAAAACCTTCCAAATAACCTTTCGGCCATAAAACCATTGATAACGTATGATTTGCCCGTAGTGCCGTCCGAGAGTTTTTGCTTGCCAAAATAATACGATTCTAATCCTATTTTCCATTTATCTTCCAGTTCGTACATCAAAACTGCATTTACCCGGTGCTTGGGCGTTAAAGGATTAAGCGTTTTGCGGTTGTTTTCGTGTATTCTGGTATCAGTAAGGGTGTAGCCTAAAAACAAATTAAAATCTTCGTAGCCTAATTTAATATTGGTTTCGGTTCCTTTAGTATCCAGGTGGCCACTGATATTTTGCAATCGGTATAAATTATTACCGGCAGCCAGCAAGGTTAACGGATGGTTCAGAAAAGTATAAAAAAATAGATGGTTGATACTTAAGGTAATCGTTTCATCGGCCAAGGTGGTCCGGTAAGTAAAATCTAAGTTTCCCCCGTAGCTTCGTTCCAGTTTGTTTTCTTCCGGACTAACCGGCAAAACACCCTGGTATTGGATCCGTTCGGTTTCTTCGGTAAAAATAGTAGGCGCTTTGTAACCAAAACCGCCTCCCAAACGGGAAGTAAAACGGGGGCTGATTTTAAATAACGTTGAAATACGGGGCAGGAAGGCAAAGCCATAATCCAGTATATAATCACTTCTGAAACCCGTTTCAATATTTAGCCAATCCCGGGCTTTCCAGCTACTCTGCACAAAAGCGCCGAAAGTGGTTTGATTGTAATTCCGGAGAGGATGAGCGCTTAATTGCTTTTCCCGGAAATTATCTGACCAAACGTTTAT
>JAQBNV010000158.1 GCA_028288395.1 Adhaeribacter sp.
CAATCTAAAAAAGATATTACCGGCGCGGTGGCCACCATCGATTCAGAGCAATTATTATCAACACCATCAACCAACCTGGGGCAGGCGATGCAGGGCAAAGTGGCCGGCGTAACGGTTGGTAACGAAAACAGTCCGGGCGGTGGCGTTATGGTCCGCATCCGGGGCTTTGGTACCATCAACGATAACTCGCCGCTGTACGTGGTAGATGGCGTGCCCACCAAAGGCAACCTGAACACCTTGAATCTGAATGATATTGAGTCGATGCAGATTCTGAAAGATGCGTCAGCGGCTTCTATTTACGGCTCGCGGGCGGGTAATGGCGTGGTAATTATTACTACTAAAAAAGGCAAAGCGGGTAAGCCGGTCTTTACCTACGATATGTATTACGGTACGCAACGGCCCGGCAAGTTTCTGGATTTGTTAAATACCCAGGAATATGCGCAATTGGTATGGGAGTCGCGCAAAAATGCCGGAGCGGTAGGCGCCAACGGAAATCCGGTGCACGCGCAGTTTGGTAACGGGCCGGCGCCGGTAATACCAGATTATATTTTTCCGGCCGGGGCCATGGAAGGCGACCCACGGGTAGCCCAGGATGCGAACGGCAATTATATTAATTACAGCAATAATATTGATGCCGCCGATTTTAACCGTACCAAATGGATGATTACCAAAGCAAACAAAGCCGGTACTGATTGGATGGACGAAATCTTTGATCCTGCGCCTATTCAAAACCACCAGATGGGTGTTTCGGGCGGCAATGAAAGTGGCCGGTATGCCATGTCGTTAAATTATTTTGATCAACAAGGCATTATGATTCATACTGGGTTTAAACGCTACTCGCTGCGGGCCAATACCGAATTTAATGTAAACAAACGCATCCGAATCGGGGAGAATTTCCAGTTTGGGCACAGCAGCCGCATTGGTCAGCCCAGTGGTAACAACAGCGAAAGTAATCCTATTTCTTTTGCCTACCGCATCCAGCCCATTGTGCCCATTTATGATGTGTCAGGAACAACTTTTGCCGGCACCCGGGGCACCGACCTGGATAATTCGCGCCAGCCCGTGGGGGATTTGTGGCGGAACAAAGATAACGACCAGAAAGAACTCCGGTTGTTCGGTAACGCTTACGCCGAAGTAGACATCCTGAAAGACTTGACCGCCAAAACCAGTTTCGGAGTCGATTATAACGTTTATAACTACCGCAACTACACCATCCGGGATATTGAATCGGCCGAAGCGCGGGGCTCCAACAGCTTGCAAACCACGAATAATTACGAGTGGACCTGGACTTGGTATAACACCCTGGCCTATACGCTTAACCTGGGAGAACGTCACCGTTTTAATTTCCTGGTAGGTACCGAGTCTATCAAAGATTATTTTGAGTTTTTTGATGCCTCCCGCACCAACTTTGCTTCCGATGATATAGAAAACCGCTACTTAAGCGGTGGTACCGGCGTGCAGACGAATAATGGCGGTGCTTCTAACTGGGCGCTGGCATCAGAATTTACCCGGATAAATTACGCTTTCGCCGAAAAGTATTTGCTGGAAGGTACTTTGCGGCGTGACCGGTCTTCGCGTTTCGCACCGCAATTCCGGACTGCTATATTTCCGGCTCTGAGTGCGGGATGGGTTTTCTCAGAAGAAAGTTTTGCTGAAGGGTTAGCCACCTGGCTAGGGCGGGCCAAATTAAGAGTGGGCTGGGGACAAACCGGTAACCAGGAAATTGGTAATTATAACTCGCTCACGCAATTTGCCACCAATCCGGCCAACTCTTTTTATGATTTAAATGGTTCACGCACCTCGGCTATACCGGGTTACGAATTAACGCAGTTTGGTAATGCCCGGGCTAAATGGGAAACCACCACTTCCACCAATATTGGCCTGGACCTGAGTTTACTCGGTAATAAAATAGATGCCTCCTTTGACTGGTATACCCGCCTTACCACTGATATGCTGTTTCCGGTGCCGGCGCCGCTTACGGCCGGGGTAGCAACTGCTCCTTTTCAGAATATTGGCTCGATGCGCAACCGGGGTGTTGATTTGGCATTAACTTATAATGGCGAAGCCATGGATAACCAGTTTACCTACAGCGTAACCGGTAACCTGAGTACTTACCGCAACACGGTTACCAAAACCACCGGTGATCCCAAAACCCAGTATTTCGGCATCAACGACGAACGGATTCAGAATTTTGTGGTAACGCAGCAGGATCATCCCATCTCTTCTTTCTTTGGTTACACCGTAGACGGTATTTTTCAGACCGACGATGAAGCGGCTGCCGCCCCCAAAAACAACCTGGGCACGAATCAGAATAAAGCCGGCCGGTTCCGGTTTGTAGATATTAATGGCGATAACGTTATTAATACCCAGGATTTATCCATCATTGGTAATCCGCACCCCGATTTTACGTATGGCTTGAATATTAATGTTAATTATAAAAATTTCGGCCTGACGCTATTCGGACAAGGCTCGCAGGGTAACGAAATATTTAACTACGTAAAGTACTGGACCGATTTTCCCACTTTCGGTGGTAACCGGAGTACGCGCATGCTTTATGACTCCTGGCGGCCCGGTAAAACCGATGCTATTCTGCCGCAGCTAACCTCCAGCGACCAGGTAAGTATTCTGCCTTCTACCTACTACCTCGAAGACGGCTCTTATTTCCGGATGCGGAACGTGCAGCTGACCTATACCTTGCCCCAAACCTTATTTACTAAACTCGGCTTAGGCAGTGCCCGCGTGTATGTGCAGGCGCAGAACCTATTTACCATCACCGACTACTCCGGCATGGACCCCGAAATAAACCTTCGTAATTATTCCTCCGGCAACGACCGCCAGATTGGAGTAGACGGCGGATCTTATCCGGTAGCCAAACAATATCTGATGGGAGTAAATGTCAGCTTTTAAGCAGTGCGGTTTGTTCTTATTTCCTGTTAAGTAAAATTTTTAAAGAAATGAAAAAAACGACAATCATATTAAGTGCGGTATTGCTAAGTATAGTGAGTGCCTGCTCTGATAAATTTTTAGATGTACAACCCAAGGCCGCCTTAAGTGGGAGCACGCTGCAAAATAGCAAAGGCATCAATTCCTTGCTGGTAGGCGCTTATTCGCTCCTGGATGGCTGGGCTACTGCCGAAGGTGCCTACCGGTCTTACCAGGCCTCGGCCGATAACTGGGTTTATGGCAGTGTGGCTTCTGATGATGCCTATAAAGGTACTATTGCCGGCGATCAGCCCCCTATCTCTTTGATCGAACAACACAATATTGCCTCCGATAATATTTATTTCCGGGGCAAATGGCGCGGCATGTACGATGGCATTGCCCGCACAAACGATGTGCTGCAGAATTTAGTTAAAGCCACCGACGTAACGGCGGCAGAAGGCCAGCAAATTACCGCCGAGGCCCGGTTTCTCAGAGGACATTATTATTTCGAGCTGAAGAAAATGTTTAACAACGTGCCGTATATTGATGAGACAATTTACGACCCGAATAACCTGGAAAGTACCAAGCAGCCGAATACTACCGATATCTGGCCCAAGATTGTAGAAGACTTAACCTTTGCTTACAATACACTGCCCACGAAGCAAGCGCAGCCCGGCCGGGCGAGTAAGTGGGCCGCCGCCGCTACGCTAGCCAAAGCTTATCTTTTCCAGAAAAAATATACCGAAGCCAAACCTTTGCTCCTGGCAATTGTAAACAGCGGCCA
>JAQBNV010000184.1 GCA_028288395.1 Adhaeribacter sp.
TTAAACCTTACCTCCATATAACTTGCTATATATCAGTCAATTTACACATTTTTACAGCATTAAACAAGCGCCTAGTTCAATTTGATTATTTAGTCTATTCTGGTGGTGGAGACCAATATCCCGCACAGTTTGAAATAAGTATACAGCGGCATATTGAAGCACTTGATGGCCTTACCTTGCACAACATCAATAACTGACTATAAAGCATACCGCACCTGCTTGTAATATTACCATTGTTTTAGTGGTACTAGCTTAACGTGAAAAACCTTCTATTGGAGCGTAATTGAAATCATTTGGTTTTAAGACTAATGCTCACCAAATACAGGCAGCCTAATGAAGCATTGCTGATAACTATATTTAAGGCATGACCAACCTGTGGCGCCTCAAATCACCATTACAATCTCATTCTAAGGAAATTATGGACTATCAGGAGGATGGCATCAGTTAATCTACTTTACCTTCAAGTTTAAATACCATTTAATTCATAAAAGTTGGATTACCGTTTTAAAACAATCTTACCTTTTATTACGCACCTGCGCATGGTTCTGAGAAGCCACTGTAGACCTGAAAAATACTTTAAATAGTCGTAAAAGTGAGTACCGATGCTTGATAAACAAAGTAAATGTAATCATTGGTGCTTCTTTATACTAATTGTAAACAGTCGTAAGCTTCCCAGAACACTTTTAATTGCCAACCAACCTAAACCTTTACTATGTTTATTGTTAATACGAAAAAATATTTATAAGAAATTAACGAAATAAAAAAATAATAATTATATTGACAAGGAAATAATTAATACTTATGTTTACAACAAAGGGAAGTGAAATATTATTTTATCAAAAAACATAATTATTAAGAAATAAAAAAGGAACCGAAAGTCCAGCTTTCAACATATTTTATTAGATCTACTTGTACGCAAAAATTTAGTATTATACAGGTGGACAAGAAAACAAAAGTTAATGGTTCAATTGATTATTTAGGCCTTAATCTTTCTGAACTACAAGCGCGGGGAGCTATTCATACGGCCAGGGAAATTTGCGGACAGCCAAAACTCTGGCAGGATACCTGGCACCTGGTGGTACAGGACCGTTTTCGGTTGGCATCGTTTCTGGCGGCCGTCTACGCGTATGCGGACCTGCATATTGTACTCACCGGGGCGGGTACTTCCGCCTTTATCGGGGATATTTTAGAGGGTCCCTTTCAGCGAAACACCGGAAAAAGTACCCGGGCCATTGCGACCACCGATTTGGTTTCCCATCCGAAAGATTACTTGCAAAAGCAGACCCCTACTCTATTGATATCCTTTGCTCGTTCCGGCAACAGCCCCGAAAGCGTAGCGGCCGTAAAGCTGGCCGATAAGCTTTGCCATAAAATATTCCATTTAATTATTACCTGTAATCCCGCGGGTGAACTGGCGACCATTAAGAGCGAGAATAATACTTTTGTTTTTAATTTACCGCCCGCCGCAGATGACCAAAGCCTGGCCATGACCGGCAGCTTTTCTTCCATGCTGCTGGCCGGCCTTCTTATATCCCGGCTGGCCTTCATTGATAAACTGGAAACGCAGGTTAACCAATTAGCGGCTTACGGCGAAGCTATTTTAACCCGGTTCACTTCTAAACTAAAAGAAGTCGCGGCCCTGGATTTTAAACGGGCCATCTTTTTGGGTTCCGGGCCACTACACGGCACGGCCCGCGAATCAGATTTAAAATTACAGGAACTGACCGATGGTATTATTATTTGCAAGCATGATTCTTTTCTGGGTTTCCGGCACGGCCCCAAAGCCGTTATAGATAACACTACCCTTTTGGTTTACCTGTTTTCTAATCAGGACTATGTGCTCCAGTATGAACGAGACCTGGTGCAGGACATTAGCCGGGGCGATAAAGGCCTTTACCGGTTGGGGGTAATGGAAGCTAACAGAAAAGAGCAGAATATAGAGGTGGACTTATTACTACCCCTTTCGGATGGTAGTAGCCCCCTCGACGAAGAACTTTTAGCTGTTTGCAGTGTCATGCCGGCTCAGATTCTGGGATTCTTTAAATCTTTAAACCTGCATTTAAAACCCGATGCTCCTTCTGTTAATGATTCGATTACCCGGGTGGTGCAGGGAGTAAATATTTACCCGATTGAGGCGCCTTTACCCGCCAACGGGCAGCCTAAAGTAAAACCTTTAAAGGTAAATTCCTGAAATGATTCTTTGCTTATGCCCCAATCCAGCCGTGGATATGTATTGCTGGCTAAACACCTTTGTAGCCGGGCAGGTAAATATTCCCTTCCAGGAAGAGCGGTTTCCGGGTGGCAAAGGCGTACACGTGGCTTTGGCAATAGCCGAACTGGGCGAACCGGTGGTACTACTCGGATGCTGGGGCGGACCAACCGGTCAATGGATTAAGAAAGAATGTGTGGCGCAGGGCATAATTTGTTACGGTCCGGAAGTAGACGGCTGGACCCGGACTTGTATAAGTTTTAAAGGCGAAGCAAGCATTGACGATACGGAGTTGCTAGGCATTGGTCCCACTATTTCGGAAGTTGATTTTGAGAATTTTATAAAAACTTATGTGAGATTAGTTGCAACTGCCGATGTGGTAACGATGAGTGGTTCCTGGCCAAAAGGGGCACCTATAGATGCATATGCCCAACTAATTAATTTAGCCCATAAAGCTGAAAAAGATGTAATATTAGATTGCGCAGGCGAGCAGCTCAATCAGGCTTTAAAGCAAAAACCATTTGCGGTCCATATAAACCGGTACGAAGGTGAAAATTTATTCCAGGAAGAATCTCCTGAAAAAATTGCTACACTACTGGCAGAAAACTGTGAAAATGCAGCGGTAACAGCTGGTGCCGCCGGTTTATATCTGGCTACCCCAAATCAATTCATCCGGGCCAGTTGTTCATTAGATAAAGTTTTTAGTGCCGTGGGCAGTGGCGATTGCCTGGTAGCCGGTTTAGCAGTAGCCTATAAAAGAGGTCTTCCAGCAGCCGAAGTAGCCCGGTTGGCGGTCGCCTGCGGTAGTGCCAATTGCCTGCGGCCCGATTTGGGCATGCTCCACCGTTCTGATGTAGAAATACTGCAACAGCAGGTAATAATAAACATACAAGAAAAAGAAACGGTACCACTTAAGCATTGCAGGCCTTGATAACCACGAAAGATATTGATGTAATTGTAGTGGGCGAACTGAACGTTGATTTAATTCTGAACCAGATCAGCACCTTTCCCGAAATTGGCAAAGAAATATTGGCGCAGCAAATGACCTTAACGCTGGGCAGTTCTTCGGCTATTTTCGCCAGTAATTTAAGCTGTTTGGGCGCTAACGTTGCCTTTATCGGGAAAATTGGCCGGGACCAGTTTGGTGAGGTGGTGTTACAAAGCCTAAAGGCCAAAGGCGTTGATACCAACCTGATTATTCAGCAACCAAATTTAAATACCGGCGCTACCGTAGTCCTGAATTTTGATGAGGACCGGGCCATGGTAACCCACCCGGGAGCAATGAACGAGTTGCGCCTTACGGATATTTCGCCGGCACAATTGTCGAGGGCCAAACACCTACATTTTTCTTCTTATTTTTTACAGCCGGGCTTACAAAAAGAAGTTAGGGAACTGTTTATTTTAGCCAAAGAATTAGGCCTGACCACCTCTTTCGATACCCAATGGGACCCCCAAGAAAAATGGGATTTAGACTTAGCGCAAATATTGCCTTATGTAGATGTGTTCCTGCCCAATGAAAAGGAGCTTTTTAAACTTACCCGGAAAAACACCTTAACCGAAGCCATTGCTGCCTTGCCCGAGAAAGCCAATACAGTACTGGTAAAAATGGGCAACAAAGGGTCTGTTTCCTGGTCTAAAGGCAGATTATTATCGATGGAACCCTTCCTGAACGAAGAAGTGGTAGATGCCATCGGGGCTGGTGACAGCTTTAATGCGGGCTTTATTTATAAATATATTCAAGGCGCTAGCGTGGAAGAATGCCAACGCTTCGGCAACCTGACGGGGGCGGTTTCGACTACCGCTGCAGGCGGCACTACCGCCTTTACCGACTACAATAAAATTAAAAAAATTGCCCAGGAAAAATTTGGATACGCCTTATAACATGACATTACAGGAAAAACTACGGGAAATGCAGGCCAAAGGGGCTGCTTTATTAGCTACCAACTTTTATAATTACGAAACCTTACGAGGTATTCTGGAAGCCGCCGCCGATTTGCAGCAACCCATTATTTTACAATTAACCCGCAGTTCCATCGATTACATGACCTTACCAGTTGCTGTTAAAATGGCCCGCGCCGCTTTGCAGGAACACCAGGTAGAAGGTTGGCTACACCTGGATCACGGCGATTCTTACGATTTGGCAGCCCAATGCTTAGATGCCGGGTTCGATTCGGTGATGATTGATGCCAGCGAAAAACTTATCAGCGAAAATATTGCGGTAACCCAACGGGTAGTGGCTTTAGCCAAACAGTATAATGCTAATGTGGAAGCCGAGTTGGGTTATGTAGCCAAACTTGGCCAATCAAAAGAAAAAATGGGGTTTACCGAACCCGATGAAGCGAGCTATTTTGTGCAGGAAACCGGCATAAATGCCTTAGCCGTGGCTATCGGTTCTGCCCATGGCTTTTATACCGAAGAGCCTAAATTAGATTTAGAAAGATTAAGCCAGATTCAGGCCGTTACCGATGTAGCCTTGGTACTGCACGGCGGCTCGGGTATAGCCGGACAGATGTTACAGGAAGCCATTCAGCGGGGTATCTGCAAAATAAACCTGGCTACCGAAATCAAAAATATATTTATGTACCAGTTAAAGGCCGACCTCCTGAATAGCGAAGAAATTGACTTACGCAAAGTTTTCCCGCCTGCGATAAAAGCAGTAACCAACCTGGTAAAAGGGAAATTAGAAATCGTAAAAAATGAATTAATCAGCAAATGATAAGCAACCTGAAAAAGCTCTGGTTTGCCGGGCTTGCTATCTGGCTCGCATTTTCTTTACAAAACTGCACGCAGCCGAGTACCGATAAAGCCGCCGCTGCCAACGAAAATACGGCTACTGCTCCAGATGAATTCTACGGCCCTGAAGATTTTAATAAGGTTGAGAAATTTGATACGCACGTACATTTTAATACAGCAGATTCTACTTTTTTAAACCAGGCCAAAAAAGAAATTTTCCGGCTGCTAACGATTAATGTAAATCCGGCTTATTACCCACCCATTGAAAAGCAACGCGACATAGCCATCCAGTTGGTGCAGGCTTACCCCGAAAGAATAGCTTTTGCTACCACCATTTCGATGGAAGGTTTTGAGGAACCGGGTTGGGAGGAAAAAACCCTGGCTTACTTAAAAGACTCCTTTGCCCAAGGCGCCATTGCTGTCAAAGTCTGGAAAAATATTGGTATGGAGTTAAAAGACCGGCAGGGCAAATTTGTCATGATTGATAATCCCAAATTCGACCCAATTTTTGATTTCATCAGACAAAATAATAAAACTTTGATTGGGCACATTGGCGAGCCGCGTAATGCCTGGCTACCGATAGAACAAATGACGGTTGCCGGAGATAAGAATTACTTTAGCAAACATCCGCAATACCACATGTATTTGCATCCGGAATATCCCTCTTATGAAGCTATTCTAAACTCCCGGGACCATGTATTGCAGAAACACCCCAACTTACGTTTTGTAGGTGCGCATTTAGGCAGCCTGGAATGGAGTGTAGATGAATTGGCTAAGCGCCTGGATAAATTTCCGAATATGGCTGTAGATATGGCTGCGCGTATTCCCCATTTTCAGTACCAGGCTGTATCTGATTGGCAGAAAGTACATGATTTTTTTATTAAATACCAGGACCGGTTAATTTATGCTACTGATTTGGAGGTAGATAATGAGCAACAACCCGCCCAAATAAATAAAAATGCCAGTGAAGTATGGAGAAAAGATTGGCAATTCTTTACCTCCGGCGAGAAAATGAAAGTACCGAAAGTAGAAAAGGAATTTAATGGCTTAAAGCTACCGCGCGAAGTAGTAGATAAAATCTATCGCAAAAACGCGGAAAAATGGTTTTTGGGAATAGCAAAAAATAAAGTGTAGTTGCCTGAAAGTGAAATAAAAACTTTTGATAAAGTGGGTTACTGGGTAGGTTTCCATCTAATATTTAGTAATCCCGTCTACCCAGGCCTTGGCAAATTCTTCTCAAACAAAAGTTTAAAATAAATTTATTGAACTAGGCACTTGTATAATAACCAAAATAGCTCCATGCATTATATTACAAGGATTAGGGCTTATTT
>JAQBNV010000195.1 GCA_028288395.1 Adhaeribacter sp.
CGCAGATATTTGCCTTATCTCCCAGGATAATTATTATCATCCGCGGGAAACCCAGCAGCAAGACGATAAAGGCATTATCAATTTTGATTTACCTACTTCTATAGATGCCCACGAATACGCCCAAGACGTTTTCAAATTAAGCCAGGGGCAAAGCTTCACCCGCCAAGAATACACCTTTAACAACCCGCTTATAGTTCCGCGGGAGCTGATTTTTAACCCGGCGCCGGTGGTTATTGTAGAGGGTATTTTTGTATTTTATTTTGAGGAAGTAGCCCGGCAGTTAGATCTGAAGGTTTTTATAGATGCCAAAGAGCACGTAAAACTACACCGCCGCATTATCCGGGATAAAGTAGAACGCGGCTACGACCTCGACGATGTACTTTACCGCTACCTGAATCATGTGGCGCCCACCTACGAGAAATATATTCAGCCTTATAAAGACGATGCTGATCTGATTATTCCGAACAACTACCAGTTTGAGCGGGGATTGGAAGTACTGGTTTCTTATTTAACGAGTAAAATCAAAACCTACCGGGAATCAGAAAGTTAGGAATCAGAAATTTCCTTTATGATTTTAGTTAATTTACTTATCTTTACAGTCTGATGTTATTCCCGGTAAAGATAGTTAAACATTTTCGGCTGGTCCTGACGGCCATCACCCTGCTGTTTGTGGTTGGGCTGAACAACCGTGAGGTTACTACCTTTGCTCCCGCGCCCGAAGCTAAAACCGGACAGCAGATAAATAAATCGGCTGCCGACCGGAACGGAACGGTAAAACAGAAAATCTCTTTCGAGGCTACTTCTTCATTCGTGGTTTTGCAACTGGCAGTAGTTCCCGAGTTTCTCCAGGTAAGCTTTATAAAACCACTTTTCCTGCATTTAAGCCCAACCTGCCTCAGCGGTTTGGTTACCGGCTTTTTTAAAATATTCCTCTCCACGGCTATCCAGGCCAACGCTCCCTGAATTTTGTTCCTTTAAGGAATTACGCTGCCCTAAATATTGTTTTGCGCTTTTTAAGCGGCAGTTGCCTCTGATTAACAGAGAGATAAATCAGCATTTTATCATTTCATATTATATAATAAATTAGTACTAAATAATGCGTAATAAAACCGTAATTTTTGTCCTGACGGTGGTAGTGGCAGCGCTCTGTCTTTACTATTTGTCTTTTAGTCTGGTATCGCGCAATGTGCAGCAGAAAGCGGAAGCTTTTGCGACAGCGGCCAATGGCAACGTCGATATCAACAAGAAAAACGCCTACCTCGATTCAATGCGGAAAGAGCCGGTTTTTAACTTTTTAGGGGTAGAATATACCTACGAAGAGATTCAGGAAAGTGAACTGGGTTTAGGCCTCGACCTGAAAGGCGGGATGCACGTAACACTGGAGGTTTCTCCCGTTGAAATCATCAAATCAATGGCGGGCAACAGCAAAGATCCCAGCTTTTTGAAGGCCTTGGATCGCGCTCAGCAATTGCAACGCAACAGCCAGGAAAGCTTTACTAACCTGTTTGCGCAGGCTTACCGCGAAATTAACCCAACCGGTAAGTTAAGCACCATCTTCTCCAACGCCGCCAACAAAGGCCGTATTTCTTATGCTTCTACCAACGATCAGGTAATATCCGAAATAAACAAAGAAGTTGAAAGTGCCATCGATCGTTCTTTTAACATCTTACGTACGCGGATTGATAAATTTGGGGTAAACCAGCCCAATATCCAGCGTTTAAAAGGCACTGGCCGTATTCAGATAGAATTACCCGGTGTTACCGATGCTACCCGCGTCCGGAAATTATTACAGGGTATGGCTAAACTGGAGTTTTGGGAAGTATGGAACCCCGAGGAGTTTTCGCCTTATTTCGGACAATTAAATACTTATCTGGCCAAGCAGGAAGCTGCGAATAAATTAAATGCGCCAGCTAAAAAACCAGCTGATGCTTTAACCGGTGCTGCCGCTACCAAAACCCCGTCCATCGACCCGCTTACCGGCAAGCCGGTAGCCGATAGTGGTGCAACTGTCGCCACTGCCACTCCCGCTGATTCAGCCCAAACCGACTCATTGGGTGCTAACCAAAGCAGCCTGCTGGCTCGTTTATTTGTGCCGTTACCGGGTGGCTTAGGCGCTAACTTACGTGACACTGCCCGCGTAAACGATTTATTTAACCGCGCCGATATCCGCGCGCTATTTCCCGCTAACCTGAGATTTTTATGGTCGGTTAAACCGATTCAAAGCCCGGATGGCAAGGAATACCTGGAACTTTATGCGATTAAAAAAGGCCGCGATGGCAAAGCGCCGGTGACCGGCGACTACATCAGCGATGCCCGCCAGGATTTTGACCAGACCGGCAAACCTGAAGTTACCATGAGCATGAACACTACCGGTGCCCGTAATTGGCAGCGTTTAACCGGCGCAAATATTGGCCGCCAGGTAGCAATTGTACTCGATGATTATGTTTATTCTGCTCCTGTGGTGCAGTCAGAAATTGCCGGCGGCAACTCTTCTATTTCGGGTAACTTTACGGTAGAAGAGGCGCAGGATTTAGCCAATATTCTGAAAGCTGGTAAAATGCCGGCCCCTACCCGTATTGTAGAAGAAGCCATTGTTGGGCCTTCGCTGGGTAAAGAAGCTATCAGCCAGGGTTTACTTTCAACTTTAGCTGGTTTGATAGTGGTTGTCATGTTTATGGTTGCTTACTACAGCAAAGGCGGGATAGTAGCTAACTTAGCTTTGTTATTCAACATTTTCTTTATCCTGGGTATTCTGGCCCAGTTTGGTGCAGCCCTTACTTTACCTGGTATTGCGGGTATTGTATTAACGATTGGTATGTCGGTAGATGCAAACGTACTTATCTTTGAGCGGATACGGGAAGAACTAGCGAATGGATTAAGTGTGCGGGATGCCATTCATAAAGGCTATGACCGTGCTTTCAGTTCTATTTTCGACTCCAACGTAACGACTTTACTCGCCGGTATCATTTTGTATTTCTTTGGTTCCGGTCCGGTGAAAGGCTTTGCCATTACCTTGATGATTGGTATTGCCACCTCCTTCTTTACCGCCGTTTATATTTCGCGTTTGATTATTGAGTGGTGGATGTCTGGTAAATCAGGAGACAACATGAGTTTCTCTTCTGGCTTCTCCCGTGGTTTATTCAAGAACTTCAATTTCGATTATCTTAAATACCGCAAAATAGCTTATATCGGCTCTACGATAGTAATCATACTGGGCTTTGTAGCGATGGCAATGCAAGGCGGCCCTAACCTGGGGGTAGATTTTAAAGGCGGTCGGTCTTATGTAGTTAACTTTGATAAAGCCGTACCAGCTTCGGATGTAAGAGCCGCTTTAACCGACGAATTTAAAGAAGCGGGCACTGAAGTAAAAACCTACGGTGCCTCTAACCGCCTGAAAGTAACTACCAGTTATTTAGCCGAAGAGGAAGCCACCGAAGCCGATGTAACGGTACAAACTGCTTTAGAAAGTGGTTTAAAAGAGTACGCTTCTTTAAATCCTACCATATTAAGCTCGTCTAAAGTGGGCGCTACTGTAGCCGATGACATTCAGAATACAGCCATTATTGCCGTATTGTTATCGTTTGCCGGTATCTTCCTGTACGTAATGCTGCGTTTCCGGAAATGGCAATATAGCTTAGGCGGGGTGGTCGCTTTGATTCACGATGCCTTAATGGTTATCGCGTTCTTTGCCATTGCCCGTATCTTTGGTCTAAACTACGAAATGGACCAGGTATTTATTGCCTCTATCCTAACCATTATCGGTTTCTCCATTAACGATACAGTAGTTATTTTTGACCGTATACGGGAATATTTAGGCAACAATCCAAAGCTAAAAATGAAAGATGTAATCAATCCAGCTTTGAACGATACCTTAAGCCGTACCATTATTACGTCCTTAACGGTATTATTCGTGGTGGTTATCCTGTTTATATTTGGTGGCGAAACTTTACGCGGTTTCTCTTTTGCGATGTTGGTTGGGGTAATTTCGGGTATTTATTCTACCCTGTTTATAGCTACGCCGCTTTTACTGGATACCACTTCTAACGAAGATAACAAACCGCTGGCAGCTACCCCGGTACCATCGAAGGTAGTTACCGAAAAAGTTCGTTCTTAATCCCAGCATTAAATATTGCCACCGGATGAATCTCTCCCGAAGGATGATGTAAATCAAAAAGCCTCCAGAATCTACATTCTGGAGGCTTTTTTTTGCCTTTAAACCGGCCAGTTATTTAATGCGCTTGTACCCAACGGGAATATTTACCAATGGCAGGAAAAAATGGGTAATACTTTGGCTAAAAGCCAACCATTTACCTTTTTTTCTCAAAGCTTATCCGGCAATATCATTATTTAATATATGCCAATAAAAGAATTGGCTTTAGCGGAAAGATAGCCAGATTATCCGCTCCACTTTAGAGCATGTTTAGATTTTGCTCTTTGTGCTACAAACGTTCGGAATAAGGTTCGCCTTTTTCTTCTCCCGCAGCGCTGCTACGCAACGCAAAAAACGCTTCCGCAGAACCTTATTCTGGCCATCCTCGCTTACAAAAACAAAACTTAAACAAGCTCTTAAAAGCAAATAGCACTTCTATGTCGCCATTACTTGCTTTCAAAAGTCCCGGATCAAATTAGATTTTAATGAAAAGATAAAATTAGTACCCTTTGTTATCCCTTTATTGTTAATGGCTATAAGGCAAACGTTGGTAACGTAGATTAATCTATTTAAACCAAGGCATTATGCGCTATTCCCCGGATTAATTTTTGGTCACCGGCCAGCCACACAATATCGCCGCTCTGAAAGATAGTAGCCGGGTCCGGATTAAGAATTCTTTCCCCGTTGCGCTCAATACCGACAATTAAACCATGGGTTCTTTCCCGGATGCCGGATTCCAGGATGGTATTTCCCAGATATGGGAATTTAGAATCTACCAATAATTGCCGCAGTCCTACTTCCGGCTGGGCCGAAATGGAAGCTTCTTTCGGGGTAGTTACTTCAATAAAAGGTTTAAAATGGGCCAACTGTTCATCCGTACCAATTACCGTAATCTTATCTGTCGGAAATAACATCTCCTCGCCCCGGGGCACCGGTATGGTTAGGCGGCCTCTTTCTATCTGGGCTATACTTACCCCGTACTTCTCCCGGATACCCAGTTCGGCCAAGGTTTTGCCTACGTACTCCGATTCGGGACTAACCTCGAAATGGGCTAAATGGGCATCCCAGGGCAAAAGCTTTTGGGCCGGACTATCAGCTTCCCGGGCATTCAGGTTCGTGATAAACCGATGTTCAATCCGCTCATAGGTCCGGCGTAAACGATTGCGGAATAAAGGAAATATTACACCAATCAGAACCGCGGCAATCAGCAGGGCCACCCGAATAGAAAACAATTGATTTAATAAGAAAACCACGAACAATAAGGCCAGCGCAATCCGGCCAGCTTCCAGCGCAACTAAGGGTCCGCGGGTATATTTTTTATCTTGCCATAAACGAGAATAAGCCCGGTTCCGGACTTTTTTGATCGCTAAAGCATATAAAAATGGGGCCATAGCCACTAGGGATATAAGGGCACATAACAACCGACCCCATCGTTCTTCGGGCAGCAATTGAGCGATAAATGGTACCAGGAAGTTAGTGGTGAGCAGAATGATACTAATGAGTACCACCGAGTTGGTAATAATGGGTTGAGCAAAGGAGCGTAAAACCAATTGCCAGTCGCTGATGCTGCTAATGGTTTGGGCACCGGAACTATAATTGGTCAAAAACTTTTTCCAGCTCTCAGGCAGTTGCCTTTCTACCCAAAAATAAAAAGGTTCGGAAAACCGAATGAGAAAAGGGGTTGTGAAAGTAGTAAGCGCCGAAACGGCCACTGCAATCGGGTATAAAAAGTCGCTGGTAACTTTTAAGGTTACGCCTAAGGTAGCAATAATAAAAGAGAACTCCCCGATTTGCGCCAGGCTGAGTCCGGTTTGAATGGACTGCTTCAGTGGCTGCCCCGACACCAGCGCCCCAATGGTGCTGGTGAAGGCCTTACCGAAGATGGTAATAAAAGTAATCAAAAACACCGGACCGGCATATTCCACCAGCATTTTGGGGTCTATCAGCATGCCTACCGATATAAAAAACACGGCCCCGAAAAGCTCTTTCACTGACTTGGTCAGGTGTTCAATTTTTTCCGCATAAATGGTTTCGGCCAGAATAGAACCCATGATAAAAGCCCCTAAAGCCGGTGAAAAACCAGCATTCGTAGCCAGAACTACCATTAATAAACAAAGGGCCACTGATATTACTAATAAAGTCTCATCATTCATTAATCTTTTGG
>JAQBNV010000197.1 GCA_028288395.1 Adhaeribacter sp.
TTTCGCCAATGACGTTTTCTTCAGATACAAAGTCCTTTAGTTGCGGAAGGTCTTTCAGGTGGTTTATGCCAAAGTAGTCCATAAACTTTTGTGTGGTGCCATAAATAATAGGGCGGCCAATGGTATCGCCCTTACCTTTTATCTGGATAAGCTCTTTTTCCAGTAATTTATGGATAGCATAGTCGCAGCTAACGCCCCGGATTTGCTCGATCCCCGATTTGGAAATAGGCTGCTTATAAGCAATAATGGCCAAGGTTTCGAGCGATGAGGTCGAAAGCCGGCGCTTTGATTTTTGCTTTAAAAAAAGGCCTACTGCATCCTGGTAATCTGGCTTGGTCAGGAACTGGTAGCCCCCGCCAATGGCATAAATCTGGAAAGCAAATTCGGCGGTGGCTAAGCGCTCGTTTATTTCTTCAATGCCTTCCAGCACATCGCTGATACTTATTTCGCGCTGCATTACCTCCGATAAACATTTCTGTAAATCTTCGATAGCCACCGGCGCCTGGGCACAAAATATGAGTGCCTGTATATTAAGTAAAATATCCAAAAAACTTAATCGCGGCGTTGTAACTTGGCTTCAATAGAATGCTGGGTATGCGGTACGGCCCGTAACCGTTCTTTCGGAATAAGTTTACCTGTGGCAATACAAATTCCATAACTACCATTTCGGATCCGGATAAGCGCATTTTCTAACTGCTGAATAAATTTCAGCTGGCGGGAAGCTAACTGATTCAGGCTTTCCTTCTCGGCGGTATCTGCGCCATCTTCCAATACTTTAGCAGAAGAAGCCGTATTATCGGTGCCGGAATCGTTGCGACGGCTCAGCGTCTCTTTGATAAAAGCTACTTCTTTTTTCGCGTTGTTAAGCTTCTCCTGGATAATCTCCTGAAATTCCATCAGCTCTTCGCGGGAATAACGCATTGGTTCTTGACTCATGACAGTAAAGTTTGTGTATAAATTATAACTTTTGAAGTTGTAAGTCTGGTAACACCAGATATTTCATTTAAGTTTAATATGCATACAGCATAACCTGCAGCCATTTGCCTCATTCTTTTCCGTCAGGAAAAGGTTATGCTAAATTATCTGCAAAATTAATACAAATTCCACAATATTAACACGCCTTCTCTTCTTTATTCTTGCGGCTTTTTCTGGCCCAATATGTGCTCAGTAATTTCGCATAATACTACCATATTTACGTACTTTTTAAGTTATTTGTACTACTTGTAATTTATTCCCCAATGAAAAGCATTTTTTACTTTTGCCAGTTTGGTTTTCTATTATCTCTGGCCCTGGCAACGGGATGTTCTCCTTCCCGTACTATAATTGCCTCGGGCAAAGTAACCCCGCAAGGAAAATTTAAAGTCGGCTACAATTCGGCTTTCAATGTGGCTACCGCTCCGCTGGCCGAAATAGATGATGTAACCAGAGCGGCGGTAAATGCGGTTAAAAACCGGGACTCTATTTATTTTGAAGATATATCGGCTTTAAGCCAGGGTTTACTGGCTTACTCACTGGACCCGGTGGGCACCTCTTCGGAATTTTACCTGCGGTATGGCCTGGCGCCCCGGGTTGATGTAGGCTACAAGCTTGCTTCCGGCTCGCATGTGTTCGATGTCATGTACCAGTTTTTGGGTTCTACGGGCACTCCGGCTAATCCTGGTCCGGCCGGGCTTTACGGCAGCATTGGCCTCCAATATTCCGGCCAGAATGCCAACCTGCCTTCTAAGTTAGGGCTAAGCGCTTTGAGCTCGCTTCTAAATTACGAGTTGTCGCGCAAAGACATTTTAATTCCATTGGTTTTCAGCCACTCTTTTGGGCCGGAAGAAGAAATGGGGAATATTTCCTGGGGGTTGGTTTACGGCCATAGTTTTATAAAATACGGTTTTTCACCTACCAAATTATTTGTAAAGCATGCGGGCAATGTGGTAGAAAAATTAAATCCTTTTGTAAATAAAGAAAATTATTCTTCATTTGGCGGCTTTCTAAACGCCAAGCTGGGGTATAAATACGCGTATGTGGTGCCAGCTGTAAGTATTTATTATCAGAACTACGGCGAATATAACTTCTTCGGCCTCCAGACCAAAATTTATAAAGGCGTCACCATCGTTCCTTCTCTGGGTTTACAATTTAATTTAGGATACGATAAGCGGCGATAATATTCTCCCGCGTATTATTTTTTGCCCAGTGGCCCCTTAAAACTTAACTGTTTTAAGGGGCTTTTTCATGTCATTTCCCCAGGTTTTCCGGCTAAGACGGCCATTCTCCTACGGGCTTTTAACCTTTCGTTTTAGTCACTCATCCCTTCGATTTAGCCCTTCAGGCATAATTATTATTTTATTTTTTAAGCTCTTAACATTTTTGTAACGCAACTACCTGACAGACAAGAGCGGTTTCGTAAAAGAAGGGCCCTTCCAAAAACCAACTTCCTGACCAGCAGAAGCACTTTAATCAGAATTTAACATTAAGCTTTAACCTTTTTTAGAATTCATTTTTAACCAAACACTTTTAAACTTAACCATTTTTAACCTAACCTTTTAAAACCTAAAAACTATGAAAACCCAAATTTCTACCCTCGTTATTGCCATTACTTTATTGCTATCTTCGTGTGCCAAAGAAACTTTTTATTTTACCAATACTGGCACCAGCTACGGCTCTAAAAAAGCACAACCACAAGCCCCGGCTGCCGTTACAGCCGAACAGGACACCAGCATTTTAGCAGTGGCCGAAACGGTTGCCACGCCTGAAAACCTAACGGCCAGTACCACTAAAACAGCAGCTTTAACTAAAAAGGATTTTACCAAAGTAAAACCCCTTTACCACCAATTGGTAGCGGCCCCGGCAAAAGCCGAAAAAGTTTCTAAAGTAGCCCAGGCAAAAGCAGCTGTTAAGGTTAATAAGCAAATAAAAGCGGTTGTTAAAGAAGCGCAGAAAAATACCCTGCCCGACGCTACCGCCGAAGGGGAAGGCAAAAGCCAGATTGTTGCGGCTGTTCTGGCTTTTATAGTAGGTGTTTTAGGTATCCATCGTTTTTATTTAGGTTACACAGGCATCGGTATTGCGCAGCTATTAACTGGAGGTGGCTGTCTCGTCTGGTCGCTGATTGACTTAATTAGAATTATAATGGGTGATTTAAAACCAAAAGACGGCAGTGACTACACCACCAAGTTTTAATTAAATTGAAAAGAGAAAACTATTATTATCTGGCAGCTAAAATTAGCGGGTACTGGTTGGTACCGCTAATTTTACTCCTTTTGCCGGCCGATTTCTTTGACCAGGGACCATCGCTGTGTTTGAGCAAACTGCTGGCCGGGGTGGAGTGTTTGGGCTGTGGTACAACCCGGGCCATCATGCACCTCATTCATCTGGACTTTACGGACGCTTATCATTTTAATAAATTCGCTTTTATTTCATTCCCGGCTTTAAGTTTTCTGTGGCTCCAAGGTTTCCGCAAAGACTTTAAGCATTTCAGGATGTATCGTCAATTAAAAACCCAACTGCCGAAGCCTGAATAATACTTTTTTATTTAAAGAGGGAGCCCTGAGCAATTAATATTGATCAGGGCTCACTCTTTTAAATCAGGTACAATCAATTTTTACTCCCAGTGCTGGATGCCTAGCATCTGGATGGCGGCCACGGCTCCTTCTACCCCTTTGTTGCCGTGCTTGCCGCCGGCCCGATCCCAGGCCTGCTGCTCGTCGTTGGTGGTTACCAGGCCAAATATTACCGGTTTGTTAAACTTAAGGCTTACCTGCGTAATACCTTGCGCCACCGCCTGGCAAATATAATCATCGTGTTTCGTTTCGCCTTTTATTACTACGCCTAAGCAAATAACCGCATCTATATCGTTGCTCTGAGCCAAAAATTGGGCCCCCAAGGTTAGTTCAAAAGACCCCGGCACGGTTATGCGTTGAATATTTTCGGGTTTGGCGCCGTGCTTCAATAGCGTATCGTAAGCGCCTTGGCAAAGCGCATCGGTAATAGCTTTGTTCCATTCGGCTACTACGAGGCCAAAACGTTTGCCATCAATTGAAATTAAATTATCAGAATTATACTCGCTCAGGTTTTTTAATGCGGTTGCCATTTCTTTTAAGTTTTTGCTACTAGCCAGGTTTCTAAAAGCCAGGCTACTTAATACTGCCGGCAATTTAATAATTATTAGTCCGGGAACGATGATGTATCGGGCAAGGCTTCAAATAAAAAAGAGCGGAGCGGCTATCTTACCTTAGACAGTCGCTCCGCTCTTTTTTATTTAATAATTTTTACTTACCCGCTAATAGCTCCGCGCGGGCTTTGTATTTTTTAGCATCGTTTACCTCAGTGGTATTCGGATAGCTTTTAATAATTTTATCGTAAGCCTCGGCAGCGGCTGTAAAATTATTGTTTTCTTCGTAAGCCATACCGGCTTTAAGCAAATACTGCGGCGAGAAGAATTCGTTGGCTTTGTAGTTGGCCGCTTTCATATATAATTCGGCTGCTTCTGCTTTTTTACCTAATTCCAGGTTGGCATCGCCCTGTAAAGCAAGCGCGCGGCCTTGTAAAATAAGGTCGTCCGATTTATAATCTTCTAAATATTTAAGTGCATCCTGGTATTTACCTTGCTTTAGATAAGAGACACCGGCATAAAATTTAGCCAGGTTACCAGCTTTGGTACTACCATAATCTTCCGCAATGGTAACGAAGCCATCATGCTGCCCATCGCCTTTTAAAGCTACCGTTAAAGAGTCGGTTTCGAAATAATGAACTGCCTGGAACATAGCCGCCTGGGCTTCTTCGTTTTTGCTGCTGCGGAAGTTATAAAACAAAAGCCCGCCCACAATCGCTGCGGCAATAACGGCAAACAAACCAAGCAGCACATTTCTATTCTTCTTCACGAAATCTTCCGACCCGTGGGTAATGCGATCGGCCAGCACATCCGGATTTTCCAGAATATTTAAATCGCTTTCTTTTTTAAGGGTATTCTTTGCCATTACTTTTTATTGTTGATTGTTGGTTGTTAATTGTTCTGGAGCAGCTGATTTTCAAATGCCATTAAAACGATCAAGGGCAACCGGTACTAATTTAGAATTAATAATTTAATAAATAATATGACTGTTTGCAAGTTAACAAGGAAAGATTATTTTTCATTCCGAGAGCGTTAATTACTTCAGAAACAATAATCAGCAAATAACAACCAACAATTAATATTTAGTCTTCAATATAAGGGTAATCCTGCTGGGCGTAAACGTCTTTGTATAATTCGTCGGCCGTTGGGTAAGGTGATTTTTCGGCAAAATCTACCGATTCGGCCACCCGCTCTTTAATCTGGCCATCTATTTTTTCCAGATCCTGCTCAGTCGCAAAGTTGTTTTCCAGAATGGTCTGGCGCACTACTTCAATCGGATCCTGGTTACGGTAGGTTTCCAACTCATCTTTCGTCCGGTATTTTGCCGGGTCCGACATGGAGTGGCCTTTGTAGCGGTAAGTTCTAAATTCCAGCAAGGTTGGACCTTCGCCGGCCCGGGCCCGCTCGGCCGCCCTGGCTACTGCCTCATGCACATCTTCGCACTTCATGGCGTTTACCGCCTCCGATGGCATTTCGTAAGAGCTGCCCAGTTTATATAACTCGGTAACGTTAGAAGTCCGTTTAACGGAGGTCCCCATGGCGTAGCCGTTGTTTTCGATCACAAAAATAACCGGAAGTTTCCACAACATGGCCATGTTCAGCGCTTCGTGGAAAGCACCTTGCCGCACGGCGCCATCGCCCATGTAGCACATACACAAGTGGCCGGTTTTATTATATTTCTCGGCAAAGGCAATACCGGCACCCAACGGAATCTGTCCGCCCACAATACCATGACCACCCATAAAATTTACCGATTTATCGAAGATATGCATCGATCCACCTTTACCTTTGGAGCAGCCGGTAGATTTGGCAAATAACTCGGCCATTACGGCGTTAGGCGAAGTACCTAAAGCCAGAGGATGGGCGTGGTCGCGGTAAGCAGTAATCCATTTATCGTCTTTGGTAAGCGCGGTAACGGCACCGGCTACGCAAGCTTCCTGACCAATATATAAGTGGCAAAAGCCTTTAATTTTTTGTTGTCCGTATAACTGCCCGGCCTTTTCCTCAAACTTACGCATCAACTGCATCATCTCGTACCAACGCAGGTAAGTTTCCTTGGAGAATTTCAGGTCCGATTTTACCTTTGTTTCGGGCATTTGTTTCGTAATTGCCATAACTTATGTTCCCAATTCTGTTTAGAGTGCGAAATTAATTAAAAAATATCTATCAAAGAAATTAATGATCCTCGAAAATATAAGTTTACTTTATTTTAAGAACTATGAAGAAGCGGATCTTACTTTCTCGCCTCATATAAACTGCTTTATCGGCGATAACGGCAGCGGCAAAACCAATATACTGGATGCCATTTATTACCTGTCGATGAGCAAAAGTGCTTTCACGGCTTCCGACCTCCAAAATATTAAGCAGGGCGAAGATTATTTTATGGTCCGGGGCAAGTTCGATACCCTCCAGGCCCACAAAGATATTATTCAGTGCACCTTCCGGACCGGCCAGAAGAAAATTATCACCCATAACAAAACGCCCTACGAAAAAGTGAGCGAACACATTGGCCGCTACCCGGTAGTACTTATTTCTCCCTATGATACGGATTTGATCCGGGAAGGAAGCGAAGAGCGCCGTAAATATTTCGATAGTCTGCTTTCGCAACTGAATCACGCATACCTCGATACGCTTATCCGTTATAATTATTTACTTAAGCAGCGCAACTCCCTGTTAAAGCAGTTTGCCGACCGCCATTACTTCGACCGTGATTACCTCCAGATTCTGGACGAGCAACTGGTGCCGGCGGGCGAGCAGATTTCGGCTACCCGCGAAGCATTTCTGGCAGAGTTTGTGCCGGTATTTCAGAAACACTACGAGCACCTCTCCGACAGCCACGAACACGTAAGCTTGCAATACAAAAGCCATTTACCAGGCGCCAACTTTGCATTACTGCTCGAAGAAGTCCAGCGCAAAGATTTACTTTTGCAACGTACTACCGTAGGCACCCACAAAGACGATTTTGTTTTCCTGATGGATGGCTGGCCTATTAAAAATTATGGTTCGCAGGGGCAGCAGAAATCGTACGTTATCGCCTTAAAACTGGCGCATTTCGAAATAGTAGCCAGATACAAAGGCCAGAAACCCCTACTCCTGCTCGACGATATTTTTGACCGGCTCGACGAAAAACGTATTACCAAACTAATGCAGTTGGTAGCCAATCAAACCTTTGGCCAACTATTTATTACCGATTCACACCTGGGACGTACCAATACCATACTGGCTGGTTTATCCGAAAATATACTCCGTTTTCAGGTTACCAACGGAGCTGTTGCGGCTTTTTAACCTCACCAGTATCCGGCAAACCAACCGACTCCCTGAACCTGAACCCAGCGGCACTTGGCCAAGAGAACATTTATGTTTTAGGCAGCGGTAATGGCTTAGTTAAACCGGGAACTCTGAGAAAGTTCAACCCTAATTCTTAGACCCAATATTTTGTAATCGTCTACTATTTATTTTTAAATCATGGCTATTTTTTTAAGATGCTGGTGCCAAATCTGATAACTGCCGGGCAACCGAATAACCAGTAGATTATCATTAATAATCCTTAAATTTAAATCGAAATATTAAAAACCGGCTAAACACCTTACCTGTGGCTTACTTGAAAAAAACCATTTACCTGAATAAAAATATATCTACCCGCAAGGCAGATACGCAACCTTTGAAAGATGCCATTCAGGATTTGCTTAAAGCTTACCGGATCCAGGGCAAAGTTACCCAGGCACAGATTATCTCCAGTTGGGAAAAAATAATGGGAAAAGGCATCGCACTTAAAACGAAGGAATTGTATTTCCAGGATCGGAAGCTTTTTGTCAATTTAACCTCCGCTTCCTTAAAACACGAATTAGTTATGTCAAAAACGCGGGTTATTGAATTGATTAACCAGGAAATTGGGCAAGATTTTATTCAGGAAATTGTATTCTTATAATATATTTAATTAACTTATAAACAATCTTATCTATAATGTTTTATTTACAAACCAATTAGTTGCAGAATACCTTCAAAGGTACTTAACTTTAAGCATGCCTTTGAAAATTTATATTTCATTAATATTCTTAAGTCTTCTTTTTTACACAAATTTAAATGCGCAGACTGATGGTAGCTGGCAACCATTGGGCGCTCAAACCAGTTATCCCCGCACCTTACTCAAAGCCGGCCAAGTGTTGCCCGTGCGCCAATCGCTCACAACGCCCCCCCATACTGCGCTTTACAGTGGCTTGTATAACAGCATCAACACCACGCCTCCGGCTACCAATACCTCCGCCGACGAGCGCCGCACCCGAGCAACCTTCGCGAAGAACACCGCTTTTGTAATCATAATGGATCGTAAACCTTCGGCTGACACCCTCACCAGTTTATCACCGGAAGAGCGCACCCAATTTGTCACTAATGTTAAAAGCCTGCTGGAAAATATTAATCCTGCAGTAGAAGCTGTAACTGGTTATACCAACTGGCAATGGCGCTCCAAAGAACTAATTGATTATATGATATCTTATGACCTGTTGCGGGGTGCCGGGGAAGACGAAACTGCCATGGCAGCCAGCAAGGCCAAATTGCAGGAATTTGCCGGCAACTTATATAATCAATCAGTTACTGGTTATCTGGATATCTATTATTTCTACAACAATATTAAAAACAACCACGCCCTCATGACGGCGGCCGCCCTTGGTTTATCGGCGGTAGTTTTAAATGATGCTACCAGCACCATTGCTGCTCAGCAGCCCATCAACTGGATAAATAATGGCTTGTATAATATTGATAATGTGCTCTGGCGCGATGCCAAACGGCAATCGGATTCAACGGCCATTGCGGGTTATGCCGAAGGCCCCTATTATTTTAAATATGCCTTTCTGAACGTGCTACCTTTTATCCGGGCCATGGGCAACTTTTTGCCGGATAGCAGAGGCCTTTATACCTATAATTCGGTAAGCCGCAGCATCCGCAACCCTTATTACGATCCCAAATACGATTTACTATACGATTGGGTGTCGGCCATTTTAATGCCGGACGGGCGGTACCCGGCCCTGGAAGATTCCTATATTGATATGGGCATGCCGGAACTGGCCCTTACGGGTAAAAGCCAGTATGTACAACCCCTGCATCTAAAAAACCTGGCGGCGAACCAACTAAACTCTCTAACCACCCAACTCCGGGATTTAACCGTTGATATGCGGGCCGCGTACCTGGCCGCTAATATTACCCCTGCCGAAGCTGCCCATAATACCTTAACCGCCTTGCCCAAAAGCGGCAATCTGGTATTCCGGTCCGGTAACGATTCGCTCGCCAATTACCTGCACCTGTACGGCAAAAATGGTTTAGCCCAATCGGTAACCGGTGGCCATAACCACGGCGATGCCAGTAGTTTTATTTTACACGCCAAAGGCCAGTTATTAGCCTTGGATGCCGGTTACCTCAGCTCCAGCCGACGCGATTCTGTGGGCAAAGCCACCAATCATAATTTAATTTTAGTAGACGGAGCCGGTCCAGCCATTGGCACCGATGGCACTACCAACGATGCAGAAGCTTTCATCCAGCATACTTTTAATACCCGGCAACTGGCCTACGGGGAAGTGAGCACTGTTTACTGGGAAGCTAATATTACCCGCAAAACCCTGCAGGTCCGGAAAACTTATTACCTGCTGGCTGATTTTGTGAGCGCCCCGGCGGCGCATAATTATACCTGGCAATTACACGGTTACGGGCTCGAAGGGGGTACGGCCACTACCGGCACCTTTACCGATGACCTGGCAACCCAGCAGGAAGGAACCTGGCAAAAAAACGGCGTTAATCTAAAAGCCCACGTAACCGCTACCGGCGGCGCCAATACTTATTCCAAAGCCACTAATATTCACGAAGTAACTTATAATAGCTCCGAAAAGCACACGACCTTACTGGTGCAGCAAAACGGCGTAGCCCAAACCCAATTCTTATCCCTTTTATATCCTTACACCACCACGCCCGCTACCGTTACTACTACCAGCACCCCCACTATCGCAGCGTTGGCCGCCGCCGATATGGGCTACAAAGATATTGCCTGGGCCCAGGCCGATACCACTACCACTACTTATGCGAACAGCAGCTCGCCCGAAAATATTACTTCCGACGCCCGGCTCACCTTTTTTTCGCTGGATAAGGCCGATAATTTTGCGCAGGCTTTTGTGGAGCAAGGCAAAATGGTGCAGTACGGAAGCAACCCGGTTCTGCAATCTACTAAAAGAGCCAATATTAGCTGGCAGCAAACCGATGCGGCTCATTATGAAGGGTATGTCAGTCGCAGCACCAGGTTAACCGTAGCCCTCCCGGCTTTTCCCTCGGTGGTAGCCGGGGCCAACATTACGGAATATAGCTATGATCCGGAGGCGCGCACCTTAGCTATCTCCTTTTCCGGACCTTCTACTTTCGGCGTCATAATTCAGGATAAAGCTTTGCCGGTAAAGTTAATTAATTTCGAAGCGTCGCGCCACGGGCAAGCCGTACATATCAGGTGGCAAACGGCCACTGAAAATCAAAATTCCGGCTTTACTTTGCTCCGAAAAGCGGAAGGAGCAAAAAACTTTGAAAATATTGGTTTTGTTCCGGGCAAAGGCAATTCCCAGACCCGAAACCAGTACGCTTTTGAAGATCATACGGCCCCCATAACAATGATTTATTATCGATTGGTACAAACAGATTTTAACGGCAAAACCGAAACCTCGCCCCTAGTAGCAGTGCCCGGCCAAAATACGCCGCACGCCCAACTGGAAGTAGCGCCGGTACCGGCAACGGATTACCTGCAGGTAAACTTGCGGGGCGCTGGACCAGGTAGAAGTTTAAGCCTGCAACTCTTTAGTATGGACGGCAAAATAGCGCTGCAGCATCCTTTTGAGGGGCAAATAAATTTAGATATTAGCGCGCTAAACCCTGGTTTTTATTTCCTCCGGGCAACCGACTTAGATGGCCGGATTATTACGCCCGGTAAAAAAATAATGATTACCCGATAATTTTTCGGGGTTAATATTTTAGATTATTATCTTTCGGAAACTATAAACCTATAAAGCGCGCTTTATGAACCTCCCCGAATTCAGATCAGTAGCTTATTCCCAGACTACCCTTACCGAGCTAATGATCCCGGCTTATGCTAATTTTGGCGGGAAAATACACGGTGGCATTCTGCTCTCGCTCATGGATAAGGTGGCGTATACCTGTTCGGCCAAACACGCCGGTAATTATTGTGTAACGGTAAACGTAGACGGCGTTAACTTTCTGCAGCCCGTAGAAGTAGGCGAACTGGTGTCGCTGATGGCTTCGGTAAATTACGTGGGCCGGACTTCTATTGTGGTGGGCATCAAAGTTATTGCCGAAAACGTAAAAACCGGCACGGTAAAACACACGAATACTTCTTACTTTACCATGGTGGCGAAAGACGAGACGAATAAGCCTACCCAGGTACCGGGCCTGGTTTTAGAGAACCGGGAAGAGACCCGGCGGTTCCTGGAAGCCATCAAACGCAAAGAAATAAAATCCTTGTTTCAGGAGGAGTTTGACAATGCCAAAACAAACTTAACCGTAGAGCAGGAATTATCTAAGCTGGCCGGTGAACGCTGCCGGATGGCCTATGCCCAATCTCCGATAACTACGCCAACGGTAATTTAAATAACACTTCTTAAGCCAGGGTAGCGGTTGCGCACGACGCTGCGGTTTAAACCCCGGCATGAGTAAATATTTACAGCCAGAATAATTTGATTTAGCCAAATAAATTGGTGCTGACAGGCCTCCGGGTTACTAATATTTACCGGGCAGGAATATTTAAATCTGGCTGGTAACTAAGCCGTGAACCAGAACCGGCGCATTGATGTTCAGCAGGCAAATAATACCGGTAAGATCAGGTTGGTTTTAAGATTATCATCCGGTAATGGAACACTTGTAAAGTTATCACTATCCGGCCGCTAAACCCATGATGCCACCTTACCTTATAAACTGTATATCCCCAAAACCAAAACGGGAGGCTGCTAACCGGTGCTTATCCCCGCGGCTAATACGTTGGCCCCTGGCAGTGTTACTTTTAATATTTTTAGGTGCGGCCCAGACCCAGCCGGTATTACCAACTGCTATTGTATTAAAACCCATTGCCCTGCCCTTAAGCCCCAAGGAATTTTACGTTGCTGACGTTATAGATGAGCGGCGCGAACGCAAGGCCGTTACCTATTTAATACCTTCCAACAGCAATCCGGCGAAGCCAACTCCGGCCCAGCCCGTAGATCTACAAGGCGGCGGACTCAACGCTATCCGGCAGTTTATCCGGCAGGGGATGCGCCGGAATACAACCCTGCGGCCAGTGGTGGTGCGGCTAAAAGAATGCCAGGTAAGCGAAACGGCCGGAACCAGCGGGCGTGTAGACGGCAAGGTGACTGTTACCATGGCTTTCGATATTCAGAACGAAGGCAAAACGGTACGTTCGGTAGAATACAAGGGCGGAGCCCGTTACAGCCGGCTGGCCAGTCAGCTTACGGTAGTAGAGCCCACCTTACGGCAGTCTTTAACTGATGCATTGAAATTTTTAAATACCTGGATGGAACAAAATGCCCACCACACCGAGGCCCTGGCCCTGGGGCTAAAGGTTTCTTTCAAAGATTACACGCAGAATACTGATCCGGATACTTTATTTTATAACCCAAAAAATCCGCTTACCTGGAGCGATTTCCGGGCCCAGCCCCGACCCGGCCGTTTTGCTGCCGCCGTTTTTCCTAGCTTTGCCTACGAAGGCGAAAGCAAAACCATAAACGGGGTGGTCCATCTCACTATTACCATGAAAGTTTTTGTGGTGCGCGACGCGTCCTGGGTGCGGGCCGGCCGCGACGACTACGGGTTAAACCACGAACAACGGCACTTTGATATTGTAAAACTGGTAGCGGAACGGTTTAAACAAAAAATTAAGCCCAGCGCCCTGACCGTAGAAGATTACAACAGCATTATTCAGTACGAATTTCTGGAATCGTGGCGGGAAATGACCCGCATGCAGGAACAGTACGATAGTGAAACCGGCCACGGCACCAATCAATCCGGCCAGGAAGCCTGGAACCAGCGCATCGACGAAGACTTACGGAAATTTGGCATCCGGAAGTAACGCCCACAAAATCAGGATAAGGTATATATAATATCAGCTTGTATTATAGACTGCAACAAAACTTGTCGGAAACCAATCTAAGAAAAACAACCACCCATAACCCCGCCTTAACTAAGGCGGGGAACTAAGTTACCTTTTCTGCAATTGTTAATTCCGATAAGTGGTGGCGTTTTCTATAGTTTACGGGCTTTTTGGTTGTTCCGCCTAGCGCTCCACCCCAAACCGGAGAGGTAAAGAATGGACATAGCCCCTTGCGACACCTTCTTCCATAGCCGGTTTAAAATCGGGCATGGCGCGTACCACCCGCAAAGCTTCCCTATCCAGAGAGGAAGAAACTTTTTTCACCACCTCCGAACTGCCCAATTTGCCGGTCTCATCGATAATTACTTCCACAACAACTATCCCTTCTTCTCCGTATCGCAGCGCTGCCGCCGGATACCTTAAATTTTGCATATAAAATTCAATTAATTTGCTAGGCCCGCCCGGAAATTCCGGAAGCACTTCGTGCGGATAGAAGCTGATTGGCGTTCCGTCCTCGTTAAAACATTCGCCACTATCCAGTTTCCCGTTAATAAAATTTTAGCGGCGTTTTAGTTTGCCGCTGGCGTAGTATCCAACGGCATCCCCTTCTTTTTTTCCTTGCCGGTACTGGGCGGTATAATATAACAGGC
>JAQBNV010000234.1 GCA_028288395.1 Adhaeribacter sp.
AAATCGGCGGAAGTTACGGCTGGGTAGCGGCTCACCTGGCCAAACACATTTTGGAAGCCGGCAACCTTGAGCATCTCGTGAATAAAAGTGTTGTTCCCCACCCCCATATAGGGTTTTCGCCAGATAAAATATGCTGCCGGAATGGTCCCGTAGGCCGACAACTGAGCAAATTCCTGGGTAATTGCCTGCCCCAAATTATTGGCCATCACCTGGGTTTGCGTTATTTGCCCAATACCTTTTATCATCGCCAGCGCATCGGGTAAGTTAAAAATGTCGCTCATCCAGACCGGGTATTTTTCTTTTAATTGCATAATGCCGACGAGGTAATTTTCTTCTTTGTTGCCGATAATCAAATCGGGTTGCAGGGCCTGGATTAATTCTAAATCAAAATTTTTAGTGCCGCCTATTTTTGTTTTTGTTTTTACCGCCTGTTTTGGATGAACGCAATATTTAGTTACACCTACTATCTTTTCGCCAAGTCCTAAATGAAATAAAAGTTCAGTTTGGGAGGGAACCAGTGAAATGATACGGCTTGGCGGCTGCGGTAGAAAAATATTATCTGATAACTGATCGATAAAAAATGGCATAAGCGTGAAGATAGGTAAAAAACGAGCGTTCGTTAAACCAGGTGGTAGCCAAAATAAAAATATTGCCGGTTAAATTTCTCAAGTTCTTATTCCGCAAGCCAAGGCTGGTGGTTACATAACTTCGGGAAGGCGCCAGCTAGCTAAAAAGGCTTCCTGCTATTTTTGCAGGAAGCCTTTTTATTTAATATTTAATAATTTTACTTAAAATACCGGAAATCATAATTGGTTTCGAGTTGTACCAGGAACTCGTAAATCAGTTTAGATACATTTGCAACATCTTCTTTGTGTACAGTCTCTACCGTTGTGTGCATATATTTCAAAGGCAGCGAAATAAGAGCCGCCGCTACGCCTTCGTGCGAATACGCAAAAGCATCGGTATCGGTACCGGTGGCGCGGGTAGCAGAAGCCCGCTGAAAAGGAATCTCTTTTTCTTGGGCTACCCGGATTAGCATGTCCCGCACATTATTTTGCACGGCTGGTCCATAGGTAATTACAGGTCCCTTGCCGCAGTGAATATCGCCGCTTACCTTCTTTTCGTACATCGGTGCCTGGGTGTCGTGGGTTACATCCGTAATAATGGCTACGTCGGGTTTAATGCGATGGGCAATCATTTCGGCGCCCCGAAGACCAATTTCTTCCTGCACTGCATTTACAATGTATAAACCAAAAGGCAAGGTTTTATTATTATTCTTTAGCATCCGGGCTACTTCGGCAATCATATAGCCGCCAATGCGGTTATCCAGGGCCCGGCCTACCAGGAATTTCTCGTTCATCACCATTAGTTCGTCTTCGAAGGTAATAACCGAGCCCACGTGTATGCCCATATCTTCAACTTCCTGGCGGGTAGTTGCGCCGCAATCGAGAAATATGGTTTCAATAGTAGGGGCTTTATCCTGATCTATTTTACGAACATGGATGGCCGGCCAACCAAAAACTGCTTTTACAATCCCCTTGGCGGTATGAATATTTACTCTTTTGGATGGCGCAATGAGCGCATCGGAACCGCCATTGCGGCGCACATAAATATAACCTTGATCTGTAATATAATTTACAAACCAGGCAATTTCGTCGGCATGGGCTTCAATTACTACTTTGTATTCGGCTTGGGGATTAATTACCCCAACCACAGTGCCATAGGTATCTACAAAATATTCGTCGATATAGGGTTTAAGGTATTCCAACCATATTTTCTGTCCTTCTGCTTCAAACCCGGTGGGTGCGGCGGTGTTTAAATACTTTTCTAAAAAAGCATAGCTCTCCTTTTCCATGTTGTTATACGCATTCATAGTTACTGACTATGTACATTTTGTTTGTTTATTGTTCGTTTTAGCTTCTTAGTTGGCTAGGTAGCAGGGGCAGTGATCAGTGTTCTGAAATAAATATATTATATAAAATATTTATTATATTTATAAAGGGATATTGCCGTGCTTTTTTCGGGGAAGATTGACTACTTTATTTTCCAGCATCCGGAACGCTTTAATAAGTTTAACACGGGTTTGAGCCGGCGTTATTACTTCATCGATAAAGCCCCGGTGGGCTGCCCGGTAAGGGGTAGCGAATTTCCGCTGGTACTCGGCTATTTTCTCTGCCAGTTTGGCCTCCGGGTCTTCGGCTTGGGCAATTTCACGTTTAAAAATAATTTCGGCTGCGCCCTGCGCACCCATTACAGCAATTTCGGCGCTAGGCCAGGCATAATTTAAATCGGCTCCTATGTGCTTAGAGTTCATCACATCGTAAGCGCCGCCGTAAGCTTTGCGGGTAATGACTGTTATGCGGGGCACGGTAGCTTCGCAGAAGGCGTATAATAATTTAGCACCATTGCTGATAATGCCCCGCCATTCCTGATCGGTGCCCGGCAAAAATCCCGGTACATCTTCCAAAACGAGTAAGGGAATATTAAAGCAGTCGCAGAAGCGCACAAACCGAGCAGCTTTGGTGCTGGCATTAATATCCAATACCCCGGCTAAAACTGCAGGTTGGTTACCTACGATGCCAATGCTACGACCTGCCAGTCGGGCAAACCCCACCACAATATTTTCGCCGAAGTTTTTATGGACTTCAAAAAAACTATCTTCATCAATAATACCTCCGATTACTTCCCGCATTTCGTATGGCTGATTTGGGTTTTCGGGTATTATGGTATCCAACACGGCTCTCATTTCGTCACCGACTGTTTCGTAGGGTAGGACTGGAGCAGTATCTTCGCAATTCTGGGGGATGTAGGAGAGTAATTTTTTAATATACTGAATACATTCCAACTCATTGGCGCAGGAAAAATGAGTAACTCCACTTTTGGTACTGTGGGTGCTGGCCCCGCCCAGTTCTTCTGATGTTACGTTCTCGTGGGTTACGGTTTTTACCACGTTGGGGCCCGTAACAAACATATAAGACGTGTTTTCGACCATCAGAATAAAGTCAGTAATAGCCGGCGAATACACCGCTCCGCCTGCGCAAGGCCCCATCACGGCCGAGATCTGGGGAACGACGCCCGATGCCAGTGTATTCCGGTAGAAAATATCGGCATAGCCGCCTAAAGAAACGACACCTTCCTGAATACGGGCACCGCCCGAGTCGTTTAAGCCGATAACCGGAGCCCCGTTTTTCATGGCAAGGTCCATTATCTTTATGATTTTTTCAGCGTGGGTTTCGGACAAGGATCCGCCAAAAACTGTAAAATCCTGGGAGAAAACATATACCAGCCGGCCGCTAACCGTACCATAACCCGTAACTACGCCATCGCCCAGGTAATATTCTTTATCCAGACCGAAATCTTTGGAGCGGTGCATGACAAATTTTCCGATTTCTTCAAAAGAACCGGCGTCCATTAATAAATCGATGCGTTCGCGGGCAGTTAGTTTTCCTTTGTTATGCTGGGCTTCAATCCGGTCTTTTCCACCACCTAGCAACGCTTCGGTATTTTTGCGCTGCAACTCGGCTATTTTGCTTAAGGCATTATTTTCTATCATACAAAATTTGTATCTACAAGAATAGTCAAAGTTATAAAAATCCGGTGTTTAAATTATAAGTCCCCGCTATTTTATTAAACGCAGGCGCAAAAAAAAGGCTGACCAAACAGCCAGCCTTTAAAAGGTAAATTCAAATATTACTCACCAGTCTTTGGATCAGCCGGCGCCGATTCAGATTCAGAAGATTCTTCGGGTAACTTAGGTTTACCACTATTGGCCGAACTGAAAGTCAATACATCCTTTCCTTCTTCGTGATCCGCAATGATAATGTCACCGTGGTTTACATCAGCTCTCAGAATTTCTTCGGCAATCGGATCTTCCAGGTATTTCTGAATGGCCCGGTTTAGCGGACGTGCGCCATACTTCGGATCATAGCCTTTATCTGCTACAAAATCTTTGGCCTTATCGGTCAGTTGAATTTTGTAACCTAAGGTTTCTAAACGGCCAAACAGTTTGCCCAATGAGATGTCAATAATTTTGTGTATTTCTTCCCGTCCCAAAGAGTTGAATACAATTACATCATCCAAACGGTTAAGGAATTCCGGCGAGAAGGTTTTCTTCAGCGCATTGGAAATGGTACCTTTCATGATGTCATCCAGGTTCTCCTGTTTTGCTTTGGTCGAAAATCCGATACCGGCTCCAAAATCCTGTAAGTCACGGGCGCCAATGTTCGAAGTCATGATGATAATGGTATTGCGAAAATCTACTTTCCGTCCTAAACCATCGGTCAGCACACCATCGTCTAAAACCTGCAATAACAGGTTATAAATATCCGGGTGCGCTTTTTCAATCTCATCCAGCAAGATAACGCTGTATGGCTTACGGCGGATTTTCTCAGTCAGCTGACCACCTTCTTCGTAACCCACGTACCCCGGAGGCGCTCCTACTAACCGCGATACGCTGAATTTCTCCATGTATTCGCTCATGTCGATGCGTACCAGCGAGTCTTCCTTATCAAAGAGGTAAGTTGCCAGCACTTTCGCCAATTCGGTTTTACCTACCCCGGTCGGACCTAAGAATACAAAAGAACCAATCGGTTTTTTCGGATCTTTCAAGCCTACACGGGTCCGCTGAATAGCTTTCACCAATTGCTTAATCGCTTTTTCCTGGCCAATTACTTTGTCCTGCAGCTCATCGCCCATGCTTAGTAATTTCTGACCTTCGTTCTGTGCAATCCGTTTCACCGGAATACCAGTCATCATGGCAATTACTTCGGCTACGTTTTCTTCTTTAACGGTGTAGCGTTTCTTTTTCGTTTCGTCTTCCCAGTTCTTCTTGGCTACGTCCAGTTGGTCCAGCAGGCGTTTTTCTTTATCGCGCAGTTGGGCTGCTTCTTCGTATTTCTGGCTTTTTACCACCCGGTTCTTCTCGGTTTTGATATTCTCAATCTGCTCTTCCAGTTTAAGAATATCTTCCGGTACAATAATATTATTAATGTGTACGCGGGCACCAGCCTCATCCAGAATATCGATGGCTTTGTCGGGTAAGAAGCGGTCGCTCATGTACCGATCCGATAACTTCACGCAAGCCTCAATAGCCCGGTCAGTATAAATTACATGGTGGTGATCCTGGTATTTATCTTTGATGTTATTCAGAATCTCGATGGTTTCTTCCGGCGTGGTTGGGTCTACCATTACAATCTGGAAACGACGGGCCAAAGCGCCATCTTTCTCGATGTACTGGCGGTACTCATCCAGGGTAGTAGCCCCGATGCATTGAATTTCGCCACGGGCCAATGCCGGTTTAAACATGTTGGAGGCATCCAAAGATCCGGAAGCGCCACCGGCTCCCACAATGGTGTGCAACTCATCAATAAATAAAATTACATCCGGTGATTTTTCCAGCTCGTTCATTACGGCTTTCATCCGCTCTTCGAACTGGCCACGGTATTTGGTACCAGCTACTAATGAAGCTAAGTCTAAAGTTACCACGCGCTTGTTAAATAGCACACGAGAAACCTTTTTCTGTACAATGCGCAGCGCCAAACCTTCGGCAATAGCAGTTTTACCTACCCCTGGTTCGCCAATTAGGATCGGGTTGTTTTTCTTACGGCGGCTCAGTACCTGGGCTACGCGTTCAATTTCTTTTTCTCGTCCTACAATCGGGTCCATTTTATCGTCTTCGGCCAGTTTTGTCAGGTCGCGGCCAAAATTGTCGAGTACCGGTGTCCGGGATTTTTCCCCAGGCTTTTTGGCGGTACCGCCTTTGGCTGCACCGGAGCTGCCAAACAACTTATCGTTGTCGTTATCATCATCGGTATCGGATGATGCCATTGGATTATTAGTTTGATAATCCAACGAATCTCGGATTGCTTCGTAGTTCACGTTAAATTTGGCTAAGGTTTGTGATGATATATTATCTTCATCCCGCAGGATGGAGAGCAATAGATGTTCCGTACCAATAATGTCACTTTTAAAGATCTTGGCCTCCAGGTACGTTATCTTTAATACTTTTTCGGTTTGCTTTGTAAGCGGTATGCTGCCGGTAATACTGGTATTATGCGAAGCCGTATTACGGGTAGCTTGCTCCAAAGCATATTTTAATTCGTCTATCGACACGCCAAGTTTTTTTAACAAGGTAATGGCCGTGCCTTCGCCCTCCCGGATCATGCCCAATAATAAGTGTTCGGTACCTATATAGTCATGCCCCAGGCGAATAGCTTCTTCACGGCTGAGCGAGATCACCTCTTTCACTCTATTTGAGAATTTAGCTTCCATTTAATATTATAAAAAAAGATAAAAAGTAAGTAATGATTAATTTCTGATGCCTGCCAAACAGCTTTGCCTCATTAAATAAACAAGCAGCAACTTGTTATTGTTCAGGGGCGGTAGGGGTGACCTGTAAATAATATACGGCCTCCGGACCTTGTAAAAACAATACATCAATTATACTCAAGTCAGTTACAAATTGTTTGCCAAATACCTGTTGGTATGGTTTAATGTCCAAAATGGCAGAGTTTAATTTCGGATGAATTTTATTGCGGTAATCGGCAATTGTTTCTGAATATACCGGCATATACGACTCGGTAAGTAAAACCGGTTTTTTTATATTCAGGCATTTAAGGTAAAAACGTAAAAGCTTCAGATTTAATTCGAATAAATATCGGTTTTTTTGTTCGTAAATCTGCTGCAAATAATCGCTGTAATAAGTAAAGAACGGGGCGCTGCCGTAAGCGGACCGGATACTGCGCCAATGTACGTTTATCCAGTTCTGGCTGTAATCAATTTCCAGTTCGGTTATCCTGGTTTTTCGGTTCCCTTTCTTTACCGGAATAGTTAAATCCTGTAGGCCATGGGCCGACAAAATCCGGCAACGGTTCCGGTAACTTTGCTTTTGGTAGTTTTCGTGTTGTTCAATTAAAATACTTTGGGCCCGTAATGCTAACTGAAAATAGGCCAAACTAGGGTTATACTGTATTTCGGTTAATAAAATCATGTTAAGTAAGCAGCAGCCTTAGACTTTTGCTATATTAGCATAATTTTATTTTAAATCATTTTTTATTAAGAATTAGTTATTACCCTTACAAATATCGTGCAGAAAAAAAACCGCCTGCGCAAACGCCATTATCCATTATGGTGGCTTTTGCAGGGCCTTTCCCGATTACCCTTCGGAATATTATACCTGGTAGCAGATTTTGTGTGCTTTCTGCTTTTTTACGTAGTTAAATACCGTAAAAAGGTTGTTTACCTGAACCTGCGTAATTCCTTTCCGGCCAAAACAGAGGCCGAAATCCACCAGATTGCAAAAACCTTTTATCATAACCTGGCCGATATTATTTTCGAAATATTAAAACTCGGTACCATTTCTAAGGCTGAAATGTGCCGCCGGGTGCATTACAAAAATCCGGAACTTCTGCAAGACTATCTGGACCAAGGTTTGACCATTATTAGCCTGGGTTCCCACGCGTGTAACTGGGAGTGGGGTTTAGCTTCGTCCTCGTGTTATTTTCAGGAACCGGCCGATGGCGTTTACAAACCGCTGGAGAATGATTTTTTCGAAAAATATATGCGTTTTCTGCGCAGCCGGCTGGGACCTAATCCGTTACCCATGAAAGATGTCTTGCGCCACCTGATACGAAACCGGCAGGAACCGCGAATGGTTGCGATGTTATCGGACCAAACCCCTCCCCGGGGCGAAATACAATATTGGACGTCTTTCCTGCACCAGGATACCGGTTTTTATGTGGGAGCCGATAAACTGGCGGCTACCTTTAAGTACCCGGTCGTATTTATTTCGGTAGTACGGCGCAAGCGGGGGCATTATGTTTTTACGTTTGAATTACTGGCCGAACCGGGAGCCGTAACTTCAGCCGAAACTTACCAGGTTACCGAAGCTTATGCGCGAGCGCTGGAGAAACTGGTGCAACAATATCCGGCCGATTACTTATGGTCGCATCGTCGCTGGAAACACAAGCGGCCAGTGGAAGCA
>JAQBNV010000252.1 GCA_028288395.1 Adhaeribacter sp.
TAATCGGCCCGAAAGATCAGAACCCGGAAAAGTTTAAAGCGAATTCGGTGGTGTATATGGCCGACCAGCTGAAGGCGAACGACGTGCAAATATTCATTGATTGCGGCGTAGATGATTTCCTTATTGAAAGTAACCGCGAATTGCACCGCCGGTTGGTGTATAACAAAACGCCCCACGAATACATCGAGCGGCCCGGCGCCCATACCTGGTCTTACTGGGATTATGCCCTGGAATATCATTTGATGTTTTACCAGAAAGTACGGCAGGGCAATAGTCCTGTACCAGCCACTACCGCCAAAAAATAAGGCAACGCACCTAAGCATTGCGCCTGGATTAATTATTTAAGCCTTATTGTATTTGTAATGCTTCATTACCGGGCCACCATCTATCAAATAAATCAAAACAGGGTAAAAAGGTTAAACAGATAAAATATTCTTTTTCAAGTTACAGAATGCAAAGTGTCTGGTTCTTGATATTGATCTCCACTTACTTTCTACCTGCTACTTTCTACTTACAACTTATATTTTACCACTTACTTAATTACACCACCAAATGATGTTTCAGGGTTTAAGAACCGTTATTTACCACGTGCCGGATTTGGCCAAAGCCAAGGCCTGGTACTGCGCGGCTTTAAATATATTGCCTTATTTTGATGAGCCTTTTTACGTAGGGTTTAATGTCGGTGGTTTTGAACTGGGCCTGGACCCCGACATGACAAACGTTTCGGAGGGCAGCAATGTAGAAGCTTACTGGGGCGTGGATAATATTAACGAAGCGTATAAAAGCTTAAAGGAGAAAGGCGCCCGGGAGCACCAGGAAATACGGGAAGTGGGAGGCGGCATTTACGTCGCTACCCTGTACGACCCCTTCGGCAATATTTTTGGCATTATCGAAAATCCTCATTTTGGTCAGGCTACCTGATAAATCCCCTAAAATTTTTACTTCAGCATGCAAGATACATTTGCCGATAAGGTTATCCAATTTAATAAAAGCCTTCATTTTACCGGCGTTTTACCCGCCGGCATCCGTATCATGAACCCCTTCCGCGAAGATGAAAAAATTATACCTCTAGCATCAGCCTTCTACCAAAAATTTTACGCCGATAATAATCCCCGCTATATGATCCTGGGGATTAATCCGGGTCGGTTTGGCGGTGGGGTAACAGGGGTGCCTTTTACCGATTCCAAACGGCTGAAAAACGAATGCGATATTGCTTACACGGGCAAGGAAACCCACGAACCCTCGTCGGTTTTTGTGTACGAAGTGATAAAAGCTTATGGCGGCGTTAAAGAATTTTACCAGAAGTTTTACATTAATTCTATTTGCCCATTGGGCTTTACGGCCACGGCTAAAACCGGTAAAGAAGTAAATTACAATTACTACGATAGCCGGGAGCTGACGGCGGCGGTATCCAATTTTATTATTCAAAGCATCCAGGCCCAGATTGCGCTGGGCATTAACACCGATATTTGTTTTTGCTTCGGTACCGGTAAAAACGAAAAATTTCTGCGGCAGCTAAATGCAACGCATAAATTTTTTGAAAATATTGTGGTACTGGAACACCCCCGGTTTGTGATGCAATACAAAGCCCGTTCTAAAGAGGTTTATATAAATAAATATTTAGAAGCCTTTAACCAGGCCGGATAACCGCTGTTGAGGCTAAATATTCCCTGTTCGGGTTGTTTCACCTGGTCGCAGGAAATATAAAATAGTACCTAAACCGCAGAAATTTATTGCCGGATTTATCTGCCTGGCACACCCATTAACCTGGTGCTGACAGGTTTGCATTTCAGCAGGAATTCCTTTTGTTTTAATAGATAAATAGTTACTTTTAGAGAATTGATATTTCTGTATTAACTTTCCCCGAGAAGAAGAAAAAACGTTATGGCTAACAATAATTCGCGTCGTATGGCTCTGAAAAAAATTGCCGGTACTGCCGCCGCGGTAAGTTTGGGTACTTCGCTTACCAACCGCCTGGAAGCAGCGGATACGCTGGTAGGAGAAAAACTGAAAGGCAAAATAAACCACTCGGTTTGCCGCTGGTGCTACGAGAAAATTCCGCTCGAAGATCTCTGCAAAGCTGCCAAAAATATTGGTCTGCAATCCATCGAACTGGTAGGTCCGGAGGAATGGCCGATGCTTAAAAAATATGGTTTAACCTCGGCTTTGCCCTGGGGTGCAGGTATGGGCATCGAAAAAGGCTTTAACGATAAGCAATACCACGAGGCATTAATTAAAAGTTACGAAGAAGTAATTCCGAAGGTAGCGGCCGCGGGCTTTAACCAGATTATCTGTTTCTCGGGCAACCGCAAAGGTATGTCGGATGAACAAGGGATGGAAACAGCGGCACTTGGTTTGAAACGCCTGATGCCTACCGCCGAGAAACACAAAGTAACCCTGGTAATGGAATTGCTGAACAGCAAGGTAAACCACAAAGACTACATGTGCGACCGCACCCACTGGGGCGCTGCCCTGGCCGATAAAATCGGGTCGGACCGGTTTAAACTGCTTTACGATATTTACCACATGCAAATAATGGAAGGCGACGTAATTGCCACCATTAAAAAGTTTCAGAAATATATTTCGCATTACCACACGGGCGGCGTACCGGGCCGGAACGAAATTGACGAAAGCCAGGAATTATATTACCCGGCCATCATGAAAGCCATTGCCGATACCGGTTTTAAAGGTTTTGTGGCGCAGGAGTTTATTCCGAAACGCGAAGATAAATTAGCTTCCCTGAAACAAGGCGTCCAGATTTGTGATATAGCTTAAAAATATTTAAATTAAACAAAAAGCCCCTGCCGGAATCCGGCAGGGGCTTTTTGTTTAACCGGTTTCCGGGTCTATGCGAAAATTTCTGCTCTAAATATCAGGCTTTGTTATACACGTAAGCGTGCAACTGCGTAATAAGAAGCAACAGCAATGATAAAAGGAAAAATGATGACTGATAAAAGTAGAAATACCGATTCCGATACCATTAAAGGCGGGGCTAACCGCGAAGGCTTGGCAGGTAACCTGGGCGACCAGGTGCCGGATAAAAGCGATAATGTTTTACGCATGGGTGCTGCGGCCTTAACCGGTATGGGCGCCGAAAGCCAGGTAGAAAAGATGAGCAGTGGCAGCAACAGTTTCATGGCTATTGGCGGCAGTGAAGGCTATACTGGCGATGATACCAGCGGCGGTGGCGCCGACCCTTATGCCGACGAAAATGAAATGGCAGAAGAAGGCAGCGGTACCGGTTCGGGCGTAGGAGCCGGGACAGACGGAGCCGGCGGTGGATCAGGAAATGATTTGGCCGGGGAAGAAGGCTCCGATCGGCAGGCTGATGGTGGCGGCGGGGCCGGATTGGGAGCCGGCGGGCAAAAAAGAGAAGGAACTAACCGGCCGGATACCAGCGTGTCGCCGGGCGGTGTGGGTACCGACGATTAGATCCGCTGTTCTGTTAAAAATATGGTAATGACCTTGTCCAGGGTAGCATTTGATTAATGGATTCAGGATTGTCGGAACCTTTCTGGCCCGGTAGTTCAATCTCTGATTATTTAGCCCCAAAGCGGTGCTGATGTTAGATTGGTTTTAATATTTTGCGGCCTGCTTTGTTTTTATTATCTTTAATAACCTGACTATCAAAGATAACTAAAATAGCAGGGGTGCTTGCAACGCTAATTTCACCCGGTAAAATATTTAGAAGAAACCTTAAACCCTGAATATATGAAACAGAACAGCAGGAAAAACGAGACGATGCCAAAGGACAGCGTTAGTTTAGATAATAAAGAGCAAACCACCAGCGAAGGTATAAAAAATAGCAGTCATCACACCCCCGGCGAAAAGGCCCGCGAACCGGGAGACAGCGCGGCTGCCCCATCTTCAGCTAACGCCAATGAAGTAACGCGGGCTGCCGAAGGCCGGCCCGGCAGCTTTGGGATAGATGATTTTTAATTAAATAAATATTTGTTAATCAGATATTTATTTAACAGAAG
>JAQBNV010000266.1 GCA_028288395.1 Adhaeribacter sp.
GGCGCCACCATTATGGCTATGATTCATGCTTTAGAAAATGTAAGAAAGCACCCGGAAAACCATCTATTTATGCCAGCGTTGCAACAGCAGTTGGATTTGGCTTCGTTGGCCGCTAAACACGTGGTGAACTCCCTGGTGCTGAGCAGACCCAAAGACCTGCCGGTTCTGGAAGAAACCATTAGTCGGCTAAAAACCACTACTACTGACCTGGAAAAACTTTACGACAGGCAACACCTCGATTTTACGGTGCAACTAGATTTACACCGGTTCATCTCATTATTGCAATCGGCCATTCAGTACCTCGAAGATGGGTTGCTACTGCTTACCCGCATCAACCAAAAAAAGAAACTTTCTACGGCTACGCTAACCATTAAAAGAAAGCATAAATTATTACCTTCCTGGGGAGCACTTTTCCGGTTCCAGAACGTGCCGCTGAAGCACACCTTGCGGCTCATGCTGGTAACTTCAGTAGGAATAGCCATTTACCAGGGCTTCGAGATTCCGCGGGGCTACTGGATTTCCTTAACCATCATGGTAGTATTACAACCGGATTTTGGCACTACCCAGCAAAAGTCATTACAAAGAGTGATAGGCACCTTTTTAGGGGGAGTCCTGGGAACATTGCTCCTCATCCATCCCTTACCCAGTGTGGTTTTTATTTTAGCCGTAACAATTTTCTCTATTTTATTTATTTATTATCAGCAACGCAATTATATAATTTCGGTTACTTTCCTAACCATGATGCTGGTGGCTATGTTCGAAGTTGCCGGGCCGATAGATTGGCATATTGCTGCGTTTCGTTTACTGGCTACGGTACTAGGCGTCATTTTATCGGTAGCTGCCGCTTTCGTGTTATGGCCGGATTGGGAAAGGACGAAAGTGCGGCTTGTAATGGCGCGCGGATTACGGGCAAATTTTAATTTAACCCATCAAATTCACCACGAATTATTATCCCAAACCGGGTTTCATGCCCGCATTATTGCCATGCGCCGGAAAGCCGAAAGTGCTAATATTAGCATAACGGAATCGGTGAAAATAGTACAATTAGAACCGGGCACAAAAAAACAAAAACAAAAAGCGGCGCAAAATATTGCCTTTTATAATGCCCGCCTTACCCGCGAACTCACGTCCTTAGCGGCCCTGTTGCCTCAGTTAAAAGCTGCCAATCAAACCTTGGAAGAAACAGATGCTTTTTTAATGCAAGCCATGAGTCAGCTCGAAGAGACCATTACGGCTCTGGTTAGTGAAAAGAATACAAAAGAAATTATATCCCAGAACATTACTTTTTCTACCTCGGCATTAAAAACCCAATTGCCTGCTACGCCCGCCGCTACTGTTCATAATCCAGCCCTACATATTGATACAGAGGTGCTGCAAGTGGAAGTAGTGCATGAACAATTAAATAAAATAGCCGATGCCATTTACCACATTTCCAAATCAGTTCATTTTCTGAACCAATATTGAAGTACTACAAGCATTTAACTACTTAAGTAATTAACCTCTCTTTGCTGATACTTTAACTAAACAGGAATATAAGGTTATTTTGTTTTGCTGGAGCTTAACTGCGGTAGCAATATTATACTAATATTACTTTAGGTTTGCGCTTTTTAAATTTTGCTTTTTGCATTATCTGGCGCAGGGTTCCTGGCCCGAAAAGGTTAGCTACCGGTAATGGTTTCAACCAGAAGACTCCCTCCGGGAATGACCAACTCTATTCTTTTACATTCTTTTTAAAGGTTTAATGGAAGATGGTTCCCCAGTATTGGTATTAATTTATACAAAATTGCACAAACTATATTCCATAGAAAAATAAAGAAAAGATAGCCTTGTAAGCTTTTAAAAAAAGCTATTAATTATCTATGGAAAGTTCTAAATGAGATTTGATATTAGTTATGTTCTTTTGGCTAATTACAATTTGGGCTAAAACAAAAAAGGAGCCTGATAGGCTCCTTTTTAAATTTAAAATTTTATTAATAACTCCATAAGCTGTATTCAAACTCTATCATTTCTTCCAACGCTCTTTGCGCAGCTAATATGGCTTGCTCCGAACCGCCGTGAATAGTTGCCAAGTCATCATCGTTCGGGTTAGAAACCTTTTTTATATAAGATCCGAACATTCTCAAATCAAAAGCATCGGCCAGGTTTAGGTGACTAGCATTATTCTGCATGTTATACCAGATAGCTTCCTGCGGATGATTCCGGAAAACTTTTTCTAAATCTTTGTAAGCAAAAGCCCCGATAACATCGTCAAATCCGGTTACGGCATTTGGCACTTTTAAAGTAACCGCATTAATTTGATAGTACATCCGGGAGCGTTTTTTATCAAATATTACATCTTCCTTCAGTTCCAGCTTTTTGATATCACGCGGATTATATTCAATCGGCCCCATTGCTGCAGATTCGGTTGGTGGCGGCGCAACATACTTGGCGCCTTGCTGCCGTCTTTTGGCAGCCTCAATTTGTGCCAATTGTTTATCTGCTTCCAGCCGGGCTTGTCTGTCTTCCTCTGTTTCTACTATCTCTTCACCCGGTTTTACCAATGTTTTACGATATTCATCCGGCGTCATGGTTTTCTTCAAAGAGTCATCTTTGTATACCGTTAACTCGCCGCGTTTTACCGCATCCATAATAATTTTAGTAACCTCATGGTTAACAGAGTAAAGCGGCCGGTTTTGTTTCTCTCGTAAATCAATTACCCGCCATACCGTACGGCGATACATCATATCGCTCTCCGGAATGGGCCTCACCGAGGGACTACCGCTATAAGCAGTATTAGCCGGAGCCGCAGGCTGTTGGGTAGCCGGGTGGGTTGGAGTTGCCTGTCTGGGTTGAGGAGCCGCAGGCGTGCCGGTACTTCTTGTCTGCCCCACCGATTGAACGGATACTCCCGCAACAAACAAAAGGATTAAATAAACTCTGTTCATGACCTTCTAAAATATTAGTTCAATGTTACAATAGTTGGCTTAGAAGCGTTTGGTATTTCTTCTATGTCGTTTCTATAATTCAAACGAACCACTTCACCTACCTGTATTACCAGTTTGTCACCGGGCCGCGCTCTGCTCATTAAGCTAGAAATATTACCAGAACCAGCGCTAAATGAGGTCTCCCCAATTTTATCTGTACCTCTACCTAAAGTTACTTTAACCTGCGTAGCCTGATAACGGGCATCTTCCCGGAAAGAACGGGCAAAATCTTCGTCCGGAACTACACTTACGCTAACCTGACGTGGTGAACTGGCAGGTAAGCCTCTCATAGCATCTACCGGGCGACCATTCACCAACACAATTACATCTGGTTTAGGTGTTTTACGCACATCAAAAGTTTGTGAACCAATTTTAACGCCGCCACTGCTTACGTTCATGGTTACCTGACGGCCTACCGGATTGATTAACACTTCGCCTTTTTTACTTCCTTTGGTAAAAGAACCACCGGTTCCGGTAAATACCGGGTCATACAAAGCACCTAAAGCCGGCACCTGGGCATTTAAACGATTACCACATTTGAAATACAACGCATTAACCGAAGCAGACTGAATTTGCAATTCCGGCTCTACTACGAAATACTTCTCTGATACGGTAAACGTGGTATCACGGCCGTTATTGTTTAAAGAAATTTTACCTGTCCACTGTTTCTCGATGAGACCATCTTTGTTTTTACTACCACCAGCAGCTGCTGTAAACTCAATTTGCCCGCGGCCGTTAACCACATTAACCGGTCCGGCGCTTGAACTCAATTTAGGAGTAATAGCATCTGAGAATGCCGTTAAAAACATTTGGGCTTTATATTTTGTACCAGCCGCAACGGTTTTGGATTCAGCGCTGGCAGTAGCCAATATTTTATCAAATTTGATAATATCTGCCCCAACCTTGCTGGCTAAAGAAGAGAGCGCATCTGCTTCATACTTCAGAATCTCCGTTTCTTTCTGCGCCATAACCGCTAAAGCTGCCACCAAAGGCGTTGCTTCAAAGTTAAGTTGCGCAAAATCCTTCTTCCGCTGATCCGGATCTTTACGGGCGGTTGGATCTTCTGAGCCACCTAAGGCCAACTTAGCCGGTACGTTAGGATTGTATTTCTTTATAAAAGCAGCGTATTCGTTCAACTTTTGCTCTAGTTCGTAAGCTTTACCATTGCGCTTGCCACCAATCATGGTTACCGCAATTGCTTCTTCTTCACCGGCATTTTTATAACCTTCTCCTTCGCGTCCACCTGATTTATCGATGATGGTTTCACGCAAACCGTTGATGTAGGTAATTATTTCAGCAGTTTTCGTCCGCACTTCATTTGCTTGCGCCACTACTTGCTGATCTTTTGGCCGGTTACCTTCTTTGGCCACCGCCTGTGCAATACCCTTTACCGTTCCGGTATTATCCCCTACGGTCTTGTTGTTAACAGCCATTAAACTGTCATCAAGGTATTTGAATTTCAAAATAATTGCTGAGCTCACCTGAAGTGCTAGAAGTGCGGTTAGTACTAAGTACATCATACCGATCATCTTCTGCCTTGGGGTCTCTTTTACTCCAGCCATATACGATTAATAAATTATGATTTCGATGTTTATTATTAGGGCAAACGCCAGTTAGGCAACGGGTGCACGCATAGCGTTTAGCATATTACCGTAAACAGTATTCAGGGAATGTAAGTTCTGCGTAAGTCTGCCAACTTCATTTTTAAATTGCTCGGTATCCTTGGTTGCATCGGTTAAGTTATCCATTGCTACCGCTAAGCTACCATAGAATCTGTTCATTGATTTCAGGTGATTATTAGCATCCTGTAATTCCATTTCATAAACAGCATTTAAAGCACCTAAATTTTTGGTTACATTCTGCACCTGCTCATGGTACTGGCGGGCATCAGCTGTAGCACCAGCCATTTGGGTAATGGCTTCCACGGTCGTAGAATAAGCCTGGTTAATTTTTTCCAGGGAATTAGCCGCAGACTTTACTTTAGTCGTGTATTCCTGGGTGGCAATTGTTGCATTGCTCAAATCTGCCATCTGCGCAGTCGTTTCACTTAAACGATTTAATCCCTGACCTAATGAACTGATAGTAGCCGGTGTAACATTGGCATCCCGCAGCATTTTGTCTAAATCATCGGTAAGAGAAGGACCAGAAGCAATTTGTGGCACCTTTCTTTTCGGTCCATCGTAGTCATCGGCCAATTCAGGATAAACCCGGCTCCAGTCTACATCGTTGCCAGTTGGTTGGAATGCACTAAGGAAAAATATTAAGGCTTCTGTTCCCAGACCAACCATTAGCATTTCGTTTGCACCTTTCCAGTGTAGGATTTTAAAGAGAGCCCCTATAATTACTTCTGCGGCTCCTATCCCATAAACTTTCGGCATTACTTTGTCAAAAAAGAAATTGCCACCTTTAGCTGTACTCATTGTTCTTAACTGTTTATTGTTTTTTGGTTTTTTTTGTTATCGGTATAAATATAAGAAATTTTATATTTATAAAAAAAATACAAATTGATTTATTTTTATCTCCGACCGTCTTCGGTATCCCCCAGCATAATCATAGCACAGCGGAAACCGATATAAGAGCGGGCAGAATCCTGGTATTCAAAGTTGCGGGTACCGGTTTCCAGGTAATATGCAATATCTTTCCAGGAGCCACCGCGTACCACTTTGCGGGGTTCATTATCATTAAAATAAGTTGGGTTCAAATCCCATACTACTGGCATGGCAGCTTCGTTGTAAGCATCTTCGCACCATTCCGATACGTTACCGGCCATATCGTACAAGCCAAAATCATTAGGCAAATACTTTCCAACCGGAGCAGTATAACTGTAACCATCGCTGTAATAGTCGCCCCGGCCTGGCTTAAAGTTGGCTAGCATACAACCTTTGGCATTGCGCATATAAGGCCCGCCCCAAGGATAAGTAGCCAGATCGCGTCCACCGCGGGCTGCATATTCCCATTCAGCTTCTGAAGGTAAGCGGTAGTTAACACTGGCCGCTAATTCATTTTCTAAATTCCGAGCGGTTTTTAGTTTCGTCCGCCAGTCACAGAAATATTTGGCCGCAAAATAATCAACTCCTACTACCGGATATTCGTCGAAAGCCGGGTGAGAATAATAATACTGCATCATCGGATCACCCATGGAGTAAGTAAAATCCCGCATCCAAACAGTAGTATCCGGATAAAGCTCGGTCATTACATATTCCGGCGTCAGAATATCCATAGAATCCTGCTTTATAGCATCCATAAACTGCCGGTACTCATTGTTCGTGATTTCCGTTTCATCCATGTAAAAACCACGTATGGTAACCTGCTTATTCAGGTTAGACATAGAGGCTGCAATGTCCTCATCGGTCTGGCCCATGTGGAAAGTACCTCCCGGACAAGGCACCATGCCAAAAGGCACCTCTTGTGGATTAAACTCCGGGCGATCCTGCGAACCATAAAGGTCACCAGTGTCTTTATTACCTCCACCCAGTAATCCGCAGCTGCTTAAATATCCTACCGCCAGAGCTAAAGAGAACAATTTGATAAACTTATTCATAATCTATTACAAAGATAATTTTTACGACGATTTATTACTTTTTAAAGACAAGCAAATATATACCATTACAATTTTAA
>JAQBNV010000299.1 GCA_028288395.1 Adhaeribacter sp.
ATAAAATGAAAGAAGGTATTTTTGAAAACCTCCTCCAGAGGATGCTCGCCGCACCTCCACATACCTACAAATTGATTATTAGTTAAATGCCTAGTTAAATAAATCAATTCATTATTCTACCACTCGCTCAGCTTACCTGAAAATATTATTGGTTTTTGAAAGACTGTATAAAAAAAGAAATTTTTAGGGACCATTCCTGCATAATCATTTCCAATTTCAGTGGTTTAGACAACCTGTTCTAGCAGAACGCTGCCTTTCCTTAGTCTGGCGTTATCGCCACAATAATCTTCTTTTTTTTAGCCACCCTTAGCGTAGTTCTAATTAATTAGCTTATTATTTCGTTTTAATAAATTTACTTTTATAAAAAATTAAGTAAACTAATAGGTTATTAAAAAATTATTAATTTATATTTAGGCATTAAATTTATTATTTCGATTAACAGGAACCAATAGAGACCGACAAGCTTATTTTATTTAATAATATGGGCAAAAGAAAAGTTTGGCAAGCTTAATCTTATGAAGGTCCTCTAAATGAATGAACCAAAAGTTAACGCCAGCATCTGTTATTTTTTAGTCATACGTTCACCTGCGTCTTTTCATTAAAAAACGTGCTTATAGCAAAGGATATAGGCAGAAGTCTCGAACAGAATGCCGGTTTTCGGAGGAGAATAAGTGCGGTAAGCACACTTGCATTTTAAAGATCATGCAGAATAATCACAATAATTAACCTGTAAATATCCAAGCTTCATTACCCCGGCTTAGCACTTTACAACCAGAATAAATTTTACAGAATAACCCCAAAGAATTACAAATGGCCCGATTAAATCTATTGGAAGAAACGCGTTTTGAGAAACTTCCTGTAAGTGTTTTTCCGAATCAACAACTCGCTTCCCAAGCCGTAGCCCAGCGCATCGCGGATTTGATTATCCGAAAACAACAGCAAGGTGAAATGGCCGTGCTGGGTTTAGCTACCGGCGCTACCCCGGTTGGTGTATATGCCGAGTTAGTCCGGTTGCACCGGGAAAATAGATTGAGCTTCAAGAATGTCATCACCTTTAACTTGGATGAGTACTATCCTATGTTGCCGACGGCTCCGCAAAGCTATGTTACCTTCATGTACGAGCACCTCTTCAACCATATTGATATTCCGAAAAGTAATATCAATATTCCGGATGGCACCCTGCATTTAGCCGAAATACATGCCTTCTGTTTGCAATACGAGCGCAAAATTGAAGAACTTGGTGGACTTGATTTGCAATTATTAGGTATTGGCCGGACAGGTCACATTGGGTTTAATGAACCTGGATCAGCGCCTAATTCCGGAACTCGTCTGGTTACTCTCGATGATTTAACGCGTCGGGATGCATCCCGCGATTTTGGGGGGAAAGAGAATGTGCCTACCAAAGCCATTACAATGGGTGTAGGTACCATTTTTAAGGCCCGCGAAATTATTCTGATGGCCTGGAACGGGAAAAAAGCCGCCATTATTAAGGAAGCAGTAGAAGGGGAAATATCTTCTGATGTACCGGCTACTTACCTGCAACTTTCCGATAATGTAGAGTTTGTGCTGGACCAGGATGCCACCGCCGAACTAACCCGTTTCAATACGCCCTGGCTGGTAAAAGATTGCGTTTGGGACAGCCAAATGATTAAGAAAGCCATTATCTGGTTATCTGACGCCGTAAATAAACCTATTCTCAAACTTACCGACGACGACTATAACAACCATGGGATGGCTCAGCTGGCCACGGAAAAAGGCCCGGTTTATAATATTAATATAGATGTCTTTAACAAACTGCAGCACACCATTACGGGTTGGCCCGGCGGTAAGCCCGGTTCAGACGGATCAAAACGACCCGAACGGGCAGAACCGACAAAGAAACGCGTCATTATTTTTTCGCCTCACCCGGACGATGATGTGATTTCGATGGGAGGCACCTTTCTCCGGTTGGTGGATCAAGGGCACGAAGTACACGTGGCTTACCAAACATCGGGCAATACGGCCGTATGGGACGACGATGTGCTGCGCTACATGGAATTCAGCATCGATTTTGAAGAAAGTATTGGGAAGGATAGCCGCCACCTGAAAGCTATTTACGCCGATATGCGCAAATTTCTTCAGCAGAAACAGCCGAACCAGATAGATACTCAGGAAATCCGGAATGTGAAGGGTTTTATCCGCAAAACTGAAGCCATTGCCGGGGCCCGTTATGCCGGTCTGGCCGATGACAACATCCACTTTATGAGCCTTCCTTTTTACGAAAACGGTAAAACCCAGAAAAACTCGGTGACGGAGGTTGATATTCAGTTAACCATGGAGCTGTTACAGCAGGTAAAACCGCACCAGATATTTGCCGCCGGCGATTTTGCTGATCCGCACGGAACGCACATTTTATGTTTTAACATAATAGTAGAAGCAATGAACCGCTTGCGCCAAACCGAATCCTGGACAAACGATTGCTGGTTGTGGATGTACCGCGGGGCCTGGCACGAGTTTGAAACGCACGAAATTGAAATGGCCGTGCCGCTATCTCCCCAGGAAGTAGAACGGAAACGCAATGCCATATTTAAACACCAATCCCAGAAAGACCGGCCCGTTTTTCCAGGCGATGATGCCCGGGAATTCTGGTTGCGCGCGCAGGAACGCAACCGCGAAACGGCTAATAATTACAACAAACTAGGGCTAGCGAATTACGAAGCGATGGAAGCCTTTGTCAAATGGAAATTTGACTAGCTTATCCCGGACGATCGCTTCTTTCATTATTTTTATTACATAAACAGCATGCAAGCAGATAAAATTATAGGTATTGATATAGGTGGTACCAAAATACAGATAGGTTTAATACAGGCCGGGCAGATAATTAACCAGGTAAAGCTAACCACATCGGCGCAAGCCGCTCAAAACCAGATTCTGGACGATATTATTGCTGGCATTAAGCAGTTGATAGATGATTCGGTAGTGGGTATCGGGATTGGCGCTCCCGGTTTAATTGATGAAGAAGCCGGTATTATTTACCAGGTACAAAATATTCCTTCCTGGGAAAAAGTGCCTATAAAACAATATTTAGAAAGTCATTTTGCAAAACCGGTATACATAACCAATGATGCCAATTGCTTTGTACTGGGCGAAAAATTATACGGCCAGGCACAATCCTATAAAAACGTAATCGGGCTTACCTTGGGCACCGGGCTAGGCGGCGGGATTATTGCGAATAACAATTTATACTCCGGCACGCTATCGAGCGCCGGTGAATTTGGCGGCATTCCTTACCTGAATAAAACTTATGAAGATTATTGCAGCGGTAAATTTTTTCAGCAGCAATATGGGTTGGAAGGCACCGAAGTATTGGCGCTGGCGACCAAAGGCGATGCCCACGGCTTGGCTATTTACAACCAGTTTGGTCGGCATTTAGGAGAGGTAGTGAAGTTTATTTTGTATGCTTTTTCCCCGGAAGCTATTTTCTTAGGCGGCTCGGTCAGCAATGGTTTCCCGTTTTTTAAAGCGGCGCTGGAATTAAGCTTAGAAGACTTTCCATTTAAAACTGTTTTAAATAAACTGGTTATCGCGCCCTCCGC
>JAQBNV010000308.1 GCA_028288395.1 Adhaeribacter sp.
TTGGCTATAGTTATACCTTCCTTAACAGGCTTTCTTGTCCGGAAAAGGATGTCTAAAATATAAGAAACAACTTTTGTCCCAGAGTAGCTTGTACCCAGACAAAGGTTACTAAAGTAATTACAGGAACCTGTTAGAAGTGGTGCTTATTTGAAGTAGGATTTTTGAGTGATAAAAAAAGATGCCTTATTTTGGCAGTTAGGAGCTTTTAAAATAAATTATTAGTGCAAGCTGCTACAAAATAAAACGCAATTCAAAATACATCCATTGGTGAGGCCGAGCATCTTTAAACTCCGGGGAAATCCAGACTACCGAGCTTTCGAAACTGACGCCGCCGTAAGCGCCTACCAGCCCCGCCGTCTTTTGTAAAACGGTACGCGAAACCAGTTTGGCTGGTAAGGTATAAGGATTATTTTGGTTCAGGAGGCCGCCCTGTAAGGTTGCATTATACCCCACCAGTTTACCGGTTAGCCGACCCTGCGCATAAAACTGAAATTTTTGGGTACTGGCGCGGTTTGGGCGGGAAGTAATGCCCAGATTTTGAAAATACGAATTCATTTTACCGACCCGCAGAAATAAACCACCCGAGGCAAATGTATTTAAAGTACTTACCGAAGCCCCGGCCTGGCCGAGCAACTCCACCACCTTACCGGCGGCTAAAAGTTGTTTTTCTAAATCGGCCTGGTAGCCCAAAATCAAATCGGTCCGGATTTGGTTGTCCCAGCCCAGGGGTTTCGGTGAATCGATCCATTCGTGGACTTTAGTTTGAAACTGTTTTCCGCCGGCACCCGGCCCCATAAAGCCAACCTCCAGCCCCGAAGTAAACCGTTGTTTTTTATGGGGATTATTGGCGATTAAATACTCGGTGGCATATACATACGCCGCATAAGGCCGATCGCCGAAACGAATCTTGGGATCTAATATTTTTAGCGGTGTAAAGCCATCGTACCGCACCTGCACGCCATAATAGTGGGTTGCGCCGGCGCCCGCTCGCAGCAATATTTTATTAACCGGCGAATGCTGCAACCCCGGATGCACCAGGTTAACGGATAAGCCCTGGGTATAATAATAATCGGTCCGGAAAGTGGCATCGTTGGCAAACGTACCAGCCAATATTTTGTCGGTACTAACGGTGCTGTCGGAGACACTGGTAAAGGAAGCTTGTACCGGCCTAAGCGTGAGTAACAAAAGAAAAAAAATGGAAAGTTTGATGAGCGGAAGCAAAACTGAAAGTAAATGTTAGAAGCCGGGGGTATATACGGCGGATTTAAAATATTTATCGTATTAAAGTTAAAATCTAGTCTTTTGTATGTTCAACAAAGATAATCTAAATAATAATATTTATCCGGGCCATAATGCGGCGCAGGACGAAAGATTGCGCTGGATAGAAATGGTATCACGGTTTATGGATAACCAATTCCGGTTGCCAGGCACCAATTTCCGGTTTGGCCTCGACCCAATTCTGAGTTTTATTCCATTCGGTGGTAGTGCCGCCAGCTTCGCGGTTTCGGCGGGTTTGCTGGTAACCATGGTTAAGTATGGGGTAAGTCGCAAGGTAATGATAATGATGTTGGGTAATCTGGCGCTGGATGCGGTGCTAGGCAGCATTCCAGTTATCGGTAACCTGTTCGACTTTGTATTTAAGGCAAACCAACGCAACGTGTCGCTCCTTCGGAAACATTATGTGGAAGGCAAACACAGCGGCAGCGGCAATGGCTTACTAGCCATCATTATTCTGGTTTTAATCTTGCTGCTAGGCCTGATTATTTACGGCACCTGGCAGTTAATCCAATATCTGGTTGGGTTGATTTAATCAACTGAAAAAAGGCTCCTGCATAGCGGAGCCTTTTTTATTTATGTGAGAATTGGTTTTTAGCGCAGGTGCAGTTTTTGGGCCAGGTGTTGCTTTTGCAACCGGGAGGTATGTTTTAGCAACTCACCGGTATTCGTAAGTTCCACCACCTGCCAGTAATCGCCTTTGTCGTGCATTTTAACTTCCAGTACCAAAGTAGTATCGTAGCGGGGCTGGGTAAATTCTAAACCCACCAGCGCTGTTTCACCCTGTTCGTTCACGTACTTTACGCCCGCAAAGGATGCGCTATCGCTTACAACCTTGTGCCACAAACCCGAAAGGGAAATATCAACTTTTTTCTTGGGAGCATCCGGATTTTTCTTAAAATCACCGGTTTCTACGTATTTCTGAATTTCGTTGCCGGCTATCTGCGCCACCTGGGGTTTCATAAACCGCAGCACCTGCTTCGAAATTAAACTACCGGGGTTCAGGGCGCTTAAAAAACTTTGGTTAGCTGCCAGCTGATCTACCAAACTGCCGGTAACGCTTTCGATATTTACGTACTTTTGAAACTGGTTTAAATCGTGATCTTCCATCGCGGCGTGGGCCTGCAGCAAAGAATATTTTGGGCTACCGACAAAATTCCGGTAATACAAATAACCGCCTACCAAACCCAATACCACCAGAATAATTAAAACTTTTTTCATGAATGTTAATGCCTAACTTATCTTAAGCTGCAAAGCTAACCCAACTACCATTCTTTTGCAAGATGCTGCCCTTCAATACGCCCGATATAAACCCCGAAATAATCACTGCAAAAATATTTTCAGGGGCTCACGCAACCATTACGGGGCGGGCCTACTCTATTAATTAAACCCAGGTGTAACAATTATGGACAGCGTGTTATAAAACCGGACACTTCTGCCATTATAAAAATACCTAATTTTAAGTATAAATTACTGATAACTAAACACTTAATTTTGTGGCATAAGAATTGAAAATAATATTAAAGTGATATAAACTAACCGAGTACCAGTACCTAGATGCAGCATAAAACTTTAGCGTAGCTTGCCCCGAACCTGATAAAAACCATGAAAACCATTTATTTTGAGCTATAATCATTCCTGGGGCAGGAGCCGGCTTCCGCCCCAGGATT
>JAQBNV010000311.1 GCA_028288395.1 Adhaeribacter sp.
CTTCCACAATAATGGCTACGTTGTAGTCGCCGGCCTGGCACGGCGAATTCCAGGTAATCTGGCCTGTATTGGGGTCGATGGTTAAAGTAGCCGGTCCACCCGGCGGATTGGGCACAGCCGAACAGCCAAAAGACGGATCATTCAGGACGCGGTAATCAGCCACGGGGCCCGCCACCGGATTTTCCGGATCACCGGTAGTATTACGCTGAGGAGTAATAAAACGGAATACCAATCTATCCCCATCGCGGTCATAGGCGCCGGGATTATGCACAAAGAGCTGGTTACAAGCGGCATAATCGAGGGGCGGCACTTTTAATTCCGGGGAAGTATTCTGGCCAATAAAAGGGTCAATCGTGATAGTGGTACGCAGAAGTTCACTTTGGTTCTCGGAGTTACCAATGTTCATTACCCGGATAGCCCGGTTTACTTCCGTATACGTTACCGTATAAGTGCCGGGACCAGGATACTTATAAAAAAAATAGTAAACACTCCGGTAGGTATCTGATCGCACCGTGGTACGCTGGTGGCGATCAACTTCTAGTTTGTCGCCGGTGCCAAAAAACATGGTGGCTTTGGGATTATCGGCATTGGTTTGAGCAAAGTCGGTAAAGGTTATCAGCTTAAACCGGTACAGGAAAGGATCACCCAGCGAATCGCCCATAGAGGTGGCAATAATTTCACCGGCCCGGATGTGGGTAGCCTGCACCTTCTGATTCAAACCTAAAAGCAAAACACAGAAAACACAGAAAAGAATCAGATTCTTAATGGGTATATGTACGTGCATAGAAAACAGTTATAAATCACTAACGATAATCACAATACGTTAGTATTTGGCATTACCTATCCGGCAAACAAGTTTACTTTTTTTATTGCTATGAAGGTAGAAATATTTTCATAACGATATGCAATTTAGATTGTTTAAAAATAGGTTTTTATTATTGCTTTATAAAAGGTCCGCCATTACCTTTGGTTTTCGTAAAAGTGTTATATTTTAGATAATTTTAGGATAACAGATGAGTTGGTTTACAAAAACATTTTCCAGTACCATCGGCCGTAAACTACTGGTAGCCATTACCGGTTTGTTTCTTTGCTCGTTTCTGGTAGTGCACCTGATTGGTAATTTGCAATTATTCTCTGCTGATGAAGGAGTAGCATTTAATGCCTACACTTACTTCATGACGCACAATCCGGTAATCAGGGCTATGGAAATCGTGCTTTTGCTGGGTTTTGCTTTTCATATTTACGAGGCCGTTGTCATCACCCGCCGGAATCAAAGTGCCCGTTCGGTAAAATATGCGGTTAACCGCCCCGAACAAAACAGCAACTGGTCGTCCCGGAATATGGGTTTATTGGGTACGGTCATATTTGTGTTTCTGCTGGTACACCTCTACAACTTCTATTTTAAATTAAAATTCGGCGAAGTATCCTTAGATGCGGCCGGAAATAAAAATTTATATGTTATAGCGGTAGAATCTTTCAGCCACTGGTGGTACGTAGCCTTGTACGTTATTTCTATGATTGCCCTGGCCTTTCACCTGATCCACGGTTTTCAGAGCGCTTTCCAGACCCTGGGTTTAAGCCACAAGAAATATACCCCGGCCATTAAAGCTTTTGGTTATTTCTTTTCGATTGTCGTTTGTGCTGGTTTTGCTGCCATGCCGCTTTATTTCTTCTTTCTTTATTAATCCTTTCGGTTTTACTATATGATATTAGATGCCAAAATTCCTGATGGGCCAATAGCCGAGAAGTGGGAAAAACATAAATTTAATGTAAAGCTGGTAAACCCGGCAAACAAGCGTAAATACGATATTATAATAGTCGGCTCGGGGTTAGCCGGGGCTTCGGCCGCTGCCACGCTGGCCGAATTAGGGTACAACGTAAAAGTTTTCTGTTTTCAGGATAGCGCCCGCCGCGCTCATAGTATTGCCGCGCAGGGTGGTATTAACGCTGCTAAAAACTACCAGAATGATGGCGACAGTGTTTACCGTTTGTTTTACGATACGGTAAAAGGAGGCGATTACCGGGCCCGCGAAGCCAACGTGTATCGCCTGGCCCAGGTAAGTGTAAATATTATTGACCAATGCGTCGCTCAGGGTGTGCCATTTGCGCGCGAATACGGTGGCTTACTGGCTAATCGTTCTTTTGGGGGGGCTCAGGTTTCCAGAACCTTTTATGCCCGGGGCCAAACCGGTCAGCAATTATTATTAGGGGCGTACAGTGCGCTGAACCGGCAGATTGCTTACGGCAAGGTGCAAATGTTCCCCCGCACCGAAATGCTGGACTTAGTGATGGTAGATGGTAAAGCCCGGGGTATTGTAACCCGCCACCTGGTTACCGGACATATCGAATCACACAGTGCCCACGCCGTGGTATTAGCCACCGGCGGTTACGGCAATGTTTTTTACCTTTCTACCAATGCCATGGGTTCGAATACCACGGCCATCTGGCGGGCCTATAAAAAAGGTGCTTTCTTCGGTAATCCTTGCTTTACCCAGATTCACCCTACCTGTATCCCGGTTTCCGGCGAATACCAGTCTAAATTAACTTTAATGTCCGAGTCGTTACGGAACGACGGCCGGGTTTGGGTACCTAAAGCTAAAGGCGATAAACGGGTGCCGAGAGATATCCCGGAAGCAGAACGTGATTATTTCCTGGAACGCAAATACCCAGCATTTGGTAACCTGGTGCCGCGCGATGTAGCTTCCCGTAATGCCAAATTGGCCTGCGACGAAGGCCGCGGCGTGGGTTCTACCGGTTTAGCCGTATACCTCGATTTTGCTGACGCCATTAAACGCGATGGGTTAGATAAAGTAAGCCAGAAATACGGCAACCTGTTTGAGATGTACGCCAAAATTACCGGCGAAGATCCTTACCAGTCGCCTATGCGGATTTACCCGGCCGTACACTATACCATGGGTGGCTTGTGGGTAGATTACAACCTGATGACGACCATACCGGGCTTATACGCTGCCGGTGAAGCAAACTTCTCCGACCACGGCGCTAACCGCCTGGGTGCTTCAGCCCTGATGCAAGGTTTAGCCGACGGCTATTTTGTATTACCCTATACCATTGGCGATTATCTGGCACAGAATCCAGGTCCTAAAATCAGCACCGATCATCCGGCCTTTAAAGAATCTGAAACGAACGTACGGGCTACTATCCAAAAGCTGCTTTCAATCAACGGCACTAAAACAGTAGACGAGTTCCACAAGGAACTTGGTTTGCTCATGTGGGATTACTGCGGCATGGCCCGCAACGCCGAAGGATTGCAGTTTGCGAAAGATAAAATCAAAGCTTTACGCGAAGAATTCTGGCGAAACGTAAAACTATACGGCGAAAACGAGGACATGAACCAGACGATTGAAAAGGCTGGGCGCGTGGCAGACTTCCTGGAATTGGGCGAATTAATGGTAACCGATGCCTTGCATCGCAACGAATCGTGCGGCGGTCACTTCCGCGAAGAATACCAAACCCCGGAAAACGAAGCCTTACGCGATGATACGAATTTTGCTTACGTAGCAGCCTGGGAATATACCGGCCCCAACAGCGAAGCCAGATTAAACAAAGAGCCGCTGGAATTCGAAAACGTGAAGCTTACCCAGCGCAGTTATAAATAAGTTTAAAGAATTATAAATTAAATATTATGAATTATGAATTGATTTGAATTTGAATATAGTCTGCTCAGGACCTGTATTCCGTAATTCATAATTCATAATTCTGCATTCATAATTAAAAATATGGCAGGTAATAATCCCAATAGCACGCCCATGAACCTGACTCTGAAAGTTTGGAGACAGAAAAACGCCAAAACACAGGGCCAGCTGGTAACTTATAATGTAAAAGAAATCTCGCCGGATATGTCTTTCCTCGAGATGTTTGATGTATTAAATGAAGATTTGTTGCGGCAAGGTCAGGAACCGGTTGCTTTCGACCATGATTGCCGGGAAGGTATCTGTGGTATGTGCAGCATGTACATAAACGGACGGGCTCACGGCCCGGAAAAAGGCACCACTACCTGCCAGTTGCACATGCGGAAGTTCAAAGACGGTGACACCATTGTGGTAGAACCGTGGCGGGCAAATGCTTTTACCGTTCATAAAGACCTGAGCACCGATCGGTCGGCGCTGGATCGTATTCAGCAGGCGGGTGGTTACGTTTCGGTTAATACCGGCGGGGTACCCGATGCAAACGAAATTCCGATACCCAAGCCGATTGCCGATAAAGCTTTTGATGCGGCTACCTGTATCCAGTGCGGTGCCTGTGTGGCAGCTTGTAAAAATGCGTCGGCCATGCTGTTCTTAAGCGCCAAAGTATCGCAGCTGGCTCTGTTACCGCAAGGTAAAGTAGAGCGTAAAACTCGCGTCGAAAATATGCTGGCCCAGCACGATGCCGAAGGATTTGGCTCCTGCACCAACATTGGGGCCTGCGCAGCCGAATGTCCGGTTGGCATTTCACTTGATAATATTGCCATGCTTAACCGCGAATACATATCAGCTAAAGCTACTTCCGATAATATTGGTTAATCCTTTTTTATTACCTTCCGGAAAAGCGAGCCTATCAGCTCGCTTTTTTTATTAGCCAGCCATAAATTTCCTGCACTTTCAACTTTATCTTCGCTTTGCAGTTTATTCTATAGTTACTTAAACCTGCCCTTAATAATTTACTTATGATAACTATTATTGCCGGCACCAATCGTCCGAATTCAAATGCCCGGGTTATTTCCGAAATATATGCCGGCTTGTTAAAAGAACGAAATATTGACTGCCAGATATTAGACCTGGTTGATTTACCGAATGATTTCACGAATACAGCCCTCTATGATAATTGCGGCCAGGACGAGGGCTTTAACCAATTGGTTAGTATTATAGAACAATCCGAAAAAGCTGTTTTTATCATTCCGGAATACAATAATTCAATTCCGGGCGTATTAAAAACTTTTATCGATGGCTTTCCTTATCCCAACGTCTTGCGCAACAAGAAAACGGCTTTAGTAGGCATCTCTACTGGAACGCAAGGCGGGGCATTGGCCATTAGCCATTTTACCGATATTCTGAATTACCTGGGGGTACACGTATTGGCTGTAAAACCCCGCCTGATGTTTATTCACAAAAACCTGCACCAAGGCAAACTAACTAATACCTTATATCAGGACTTATTAAACGAACAGATTGATTCCCTGCTTAACTTCTAAGAAAGCACTGAGTAATAACAGTTATAAGTAGCAAAACTAAATAATGCTTTAGAAACCAGAGCTGTTCCAAAATAATTATTAGAATAATATCGGACTAAAAATCCGATCCTATTTTTGAACGGGATTACAAATCTCATCCAGCCTCCTCCAAAAACCAAATTGGTGTAGCACTTGCCGAACCCTAATCAGGAGGAAGCATAAATTGTAGCTTGCTTTCGGCCCCACTTTTAGTTTTAAATGATAATTCTGGAAGTCCTGTTATGTAAATACACTGCCATATATTTCGCCGCTAGCCTGCAACAGCGGTTCTCCTTTTTCTTCAATTACCGAAAACACATTAGCTGTATTTTTATTATAGCCGATTGGTTCGATTGATATACCATCCGCATCTTTAAGCAACTGCAAGGGCCTTTTATAAGGTTGGGTAATGAATATTTCTCAAGAGGAAGTAGAGGTAGGCTGCAGGCATGACGAAGGCTGGAGAGGCCAAACAAATAACCGAACTGTAACCAGAACAGGCACTTTACAGTCAATCAGAGTATAAAAATATTAACTTGCAAAATCAGAAAGAGGAGAAGGTGCTGCGTACCTCAAAGCAACCACTTCTTTAACTATCGGTTGTTCTCTTTTATAAATGAGAGGGTGCGAATGCTTTAAGTAATCTAAACTACTTTTGATAAGCCCTATGCCAATGGTATTCCGGTAAAAACTAAAAAGAGCCTGTTAAAATTAACAGGCTCTTTTTAGTTTTTACCGGAAGTGTGAATCAGCAACTTATATAAAGAACTAATCTACGTTATCGTGTAAAAATTTATTATCTCCCAGAATATCATTGTCATCGCTTAGATTAAACCGAGATATGTTACGGGCCGAAGAAGGCGCTACATTTTCCAAAGCCACATTCCGGCGTAAATAAGCGGGCACTTCCAGTTTTTCCTTGATGGCTTCGCTGGTAACTTCGCTACTTAACTGCTGCAACCGTTTTCTTCTTTCGGCTGCTTTGGCTTCAAGGCCCATCCGATCTGCTTCAAAAGTATCCACTTCGATGCGGGTAGGTTCCGGACGTACCGGCTCCTGGTAATCCTGGTTAAAGTTTTTTCCCGGCGAATCCAAGTCCATTACCACCCGGGTAGGCTCCGGTTGCTTTTTAACCGGTTCCGGCTGCGGTTGCACCGGGGGCTCAACAGCGCGCGGGGGCGCAGGAGCCGGAGTTGGCGCTACAGGCTCTTCCCGACGAACAATCGGAGCGGGTTCAAAAATATTAGCCAGCGGATCAGAGTCCAGCGACATAACTTTTTTTGCGGGCTGCGGACTAACAATGCTGGTACCTTCGCGGGCAAAACCAGTGGCAATCACAGTAACCCGGATACTCTGGCCCAAAGTAGAGTCAATGCCATGACCAAATATTACTTCGGCTTCTTCACCGGCTTTGTCCTGGATGTACTCGGTTATTTCGGTCAGCTCGTCCATTTCCAGTTCGGCCTGGTCGCCGGACATAATGGATAATAATATCTTCTGCGCGCCGTGGATGTCGGTGTTGTTCAGCAACGGAGAAGACAAGGCTTCTTCGGCTGCCCGTAATGCCCGGTTTTCGCCTTCGGTTGTAGCCGAACCCATTACCGCTGCGCCGGAATCTTTCATTACCGTTTTAACATCTTCAAAGTCAACGTTTACTTCGGAAGTCACCGTGATAATTTCGGCAATACTTTTGGCAGCAGTACTCAAGACATTATCGGCTTTGGCAAAAGCCTGACGGATGGGCAGGTTGCCAAACATCTCGCGTAATTTATCGTTCAGAATTACCAGTACGGTATCGCAGCTATCGCTTAGTTCCCGAATACCATTATCGGCTTGTACCCGCTTTTTACGACCTTCGAACATGAAGGGAGCCGTTACAATACCTACTGTTAATATATCAAGATCTTTGGCTACTTTGGCAATAACGGGGGCCGCACCAGTACCAGTACCACCACCCATACCGGCCGTAATAAATACCATTTTGGTATCGTTACCCAGTAATTCCCGGATTTGTTCTTTGCTTTCCAGCGCCGCTTGTTTTCCCCTTTCCGGATTAGCTCCGGCACCCAACCCTTCGGTCAGGTCTACCCCAATCTGCAGTTTATTGGGTACGCTACTGCTTTTAAGAGCCTGCGCATCGGTATTGCAAACCACAAACTCAACGTCTTTGATGCCCTGGTTATACATGTGGTTTACCGCATTGCTGCCGCCTCCGCCCACGCCAATCACCTTTATGATGGACTTAGACTGGGAAGGAATATCAAACTTATAGGATGTAAAAGCCATGTCTTGATCTGCTGCTTTAAATATTAGTAGTTTTGTTTATCGTCAAAGTCATCAATAAGCAATCCTTTGGTGCGATCCAAAATCTTTTTAAAGAAATCGCCGCCACCCGAGCTTTGTTTATCTTTATTGGGCACCACCCGCTGTTCGTTTGTACGGGTTTCAGATTGTTTCGTCTCGGTATAGCGGGTTAAACGATCGTCCAGCGAACGGTAACCGGATAATACCAACCCCACCGAAGTAGCATACATGGGGCTTTTAACCGCATCAATTTTGCTTTTACCTAAATGTTCGTTCGGATAACCAATACGGGCATCCAAACCGGTCAGGTATTCAACCAATTGCACCAGATTCTGCAATTGCGAGCCGCCACCCGTTATCACAATACCGGCCGTCAGGCTGCCTGCATATCCGCTTCTAACAATTTCGGAGTAAACAAGTTCAATAATTTCTTCCATTCTTGCTTCAATTATAAAAGCAAGATTTTTAAGCGAAATTTCTTTCGGTGTCCGGTCGCGCAGTCCCGGAATAGAAACTATCTCATTATCAGAGGCTTCATCGGCAATGGCCCGGCCAAATTTCACCTTCAGTTGTTCGGCCTGGTTTTGCATCACCATGCAGCCTTGCTTAATATCAGAGGTAATAATGTTACCACCAAAAGGCAATACAGCCGCATGGCGGATAATGTTGTCTTTGAAAATAGCCAAATCGGTAGTACCACCCCCGATATCAATTAACGCTACCCCAGCTTCCTTTTCTTCTTCACTGAGAACCGACATGCTTGAAGCCAGGGGCTCCAGTATCAGGTTATCTATTTCCAGACCGGCGCGGTTAATGCATTTATTAATATTGTTGATGGCATTGGATTGAGCCGTAATGATATGGAAGTTTCCTTCTAGCCGTACACCCGACATGCCAACCGGATCCACAATGCCTTCTTCGTAATCTACCTTATAATCCTGCGGCATAACATGGATGATTTCGCTGCCCGGAGGGGTTACCAACCGGTACATGTCATTTGTCAGCCGGTTTACATCGTCAATGGTTATTTCCTGCTCGGTTGAAAGACGGGTAATGCTACCGTTGTGCTGTAAGCTTTTTATATGCTGACCGGCAATACCTACGTTTACGACGCCAATGTTAATCCCCGATTGTTCTTCTGCCTGCTTAATGGCTTTTTTAATAGCATCTACCGTTTTGTCAATATTACTTACCAGTCCCCGGACAACACCTTCCGAGACCGCTTTACCCATACCCAGAATCTCGAGTTTGCCAAACTCGTTTTTTCGCCCAACCAACGCACAAATTTTGGTTGTTCCGATGTCCAGGCCTACTACAATTTTATCGTTTTGCATATCTATATTTTATTCACAGATGATCTGGTCTTTAAACTCCACGTTCACACGCCGGTACTTATCCCATCCCATGGCCGGGAGCACCTTCCGGTAAAAGATTAAAATCTTTTTAAATTTTTGTTCAATGTCTTCTGGCTTCCCAAATTCAATGGTTTCGTTACCAATCTGGGGCAGAAAAGAGACCTTGCCTTTTGCATCAATATGCATCTGGGCAAGTTGGGCTTTCCAAAAGTTGTCTTTTTCGATAAACTTCAGGAGCGCAAGATACGACTTACCCGTTGAATCCTGAAAAAAACCTTTGCTAATAGCCGGTAAATTTTCGGATTTGGTTATTGGTATAACCCGGGCCGTAAATCGGTCGGACAACGGTAGCACGCTTCCATCTTCATCAATGTAAACATCCTTTTCGGAATCGGAATGTATAATTCTGGCAATTGGCCGGTTTTGTTTTATTTTTATATTGATGTTGCCCGCTAAATCGCGGTATACCTGAGCATCTTGTACAAATTTATGTGATTTTAT
>JAQBNV010000326.1 GCA_028288395.1 Adhaeribacter sp.
TGATTTACTTTAACCTTATGACTTAATATATTTTAGGTTTCGGGCACCGGCGTTTTCTCAAAAGCCGGATTTAGTTCTTTTAAAAAGTGGTAAGAAGAAAATTGAGAACGAACTTCTGGGCCTACGCCGCGGTGCAGGTACTCGTTTTGAGTATTGCGGGCTTTTACATTATCGGCAAGCTGCAGGTCTATTAAATGCCGTATCTCCTGTCGCAGAATGGGATCCAGAATCGGAAAACCGGCCTCAATGCGGCGGTTTAGGTTGCGGGTCATCCAGTCGGCGGAGGCGATATAAAGCTTTTCGTCCTGGTTGTTGCAGAAAATATATACCCGGGCGTGCTCTAAATACCGGTCGATGATGCTGCGCGCCGTAATGTTTTCGCTCAGGCCCGGTATACCCGGCACCAGGCTGCAAATGCCCCGCACAATCAGCTCAATTTTTACCCCGGCTTTGCTGGCTTCGTACAGTCGCAAAATCATGCGTTGGTCCTGCAGGGCATTCATTTTTAAAATCATGTAAGCCGGCAAACCTTTTTTGGCATTCCGGATTTCTTCGTTAATCAGGTCGTTAAAGCGATCGCGCATGTTAAAAGGGGCCACCAGCAAATTTTTAAAACGCTTATTCGTCAGGCGGTCGAAAAAGAACTGAAATACTTTTTCCACATCTTTCGTCAGGCGTACATCACGGGTAAACAAGGCGTGGTCGGCGTAAATAAATGAAGTTACTTCGTTGTAGTTACCGGTGCTTAAATAGGCATAGTTTACCATTTTACGGCCTTCCTGGCGGGTAACCAAGCCTAATTTGGTATGTACTTTATAGCCTTCTACGCCATATATAACGGTGGCACCGGCCTTCTCCAGCTTTTGGGCCCAGTAAATATTCGATTCTTCGTCGAAACGGGCTTTCAGCTCCACCACTACAGTTACCAGTTTGCCGTTTTCGGCGGCTTTCACCAGGGCTTTGGCCACTTTAGATTTTTCGGCTACGCGGTAAAGGGTGGCACTGATGGTCCGGACGGCCGGATCTATCGCCGCTTCCTCGAAAAACCGGATAACGTACTCGAAAGACTGGTAAGGATAGTGCAGCAGAAAATCCTGGTGGTAAATAGCTTCCAGCATGCTCTTATGAAACCGTAACTGCGGGTGGGGCAGGGTCGGTTGCGGCTCGTACTTTAAGTGGGGCAGGTTAAAATCCGGGAAGCCAAAAAAATCGCGGAAGTTGTGGTATTTGCTGCCGCTGATCAGTTCTTCGTCGGTAATGCCCGTTTTTATTTGAATAACATCCAGCAGGGCAGCCGGGGTCGTAGGGTCGTAAAGCAGGCGGGCCGGGTAACCGGTTTCGCGTTTTTTCAGGCTACGCTGGATCTTGGCCATCAGGTTACCCGATACTTCTTCTTCAATGTCCAGTTCGGCATCGCGCGATATTTTAATGGCATACGCTTCGGCCTGGGTATAATCAGGGAATAACTGGGGCAGGCAAAAACTGATAACGTCTTCCAGGAACATCACATACCGGTTGCCGTCGTGTTCGGGCAATTTTACAAAGCGCCCGCCGTGTTTTTTAACAGGCAGTTCCATCAGGGCAAAAGCTTCGGGGTGCAGGCGGGTATTCTGGGGTTGAAAAAGCCGGATGCCCAGATATACTACCTGATCTTTGAGGAAAAAGTGCGGCACGCCATCGGAGAGCATTACCGGAGTAAGGTGTTTTCTGATATTTTCCTCAAAATAAGTATTTACAAATTCCTGTTGCTCCGGGCTGAGTTCTTTTTCGTTCAGCAGGAATATTTTTTCGGCGCGTAAATCCGGTAAAATATGGTTCCGGAATATTTCGCCGAGTTCGTGTTGCTGCCGGGTTACTTCCTCCAGAATATTGTCAAGTTCCTGCGCAGGGTCTTCCCGGAGTTTCTGCAGGGTTTTTCTTTTTAATTTAATCAGCCGTTTCAGGGTAGCCACCCGCACCTTAAAATATTCATCGAGATTCGAAGAAAAGATGGCCATAAACTTAATGCGTTCCAGCAAGGGCACCCCTGGATCTTTGGCTTCCTGTAATACCCGATGGTTAAAAGCCAACCAGCTTAGTTCACGGTTAAATATTTTCTTGTCTTTTTCCATAATATTTTTTTCTGTTAATAAACCGGTAACGGTTTTAAAGCGACGATGACTAGCCGGTTCATAACCGGTTTCTTACGATAAGCGCCGGCCTGGCCCTTAGTCGCAAGCATCAACACCCGGTAAACTACCGGGTGGGCGGCACTTGTTATGCCTGTATAATTAAAGGCGCTGAATATATTTTTACTACTGCCTTTCTTTGCCCGAAACCAGCTGCACCCAAACAGTTATTTGGTTTGGTTCAGGCCAGCCGATAATTTAAGTAGTATGATTTTTTGGAATGTCAAAGAATACCAGGTTACCGTTTTCCTTATTTATTTCGGCCCAGGTACCGCAATTAAATTGCAGACAAACTACGCCGGCGGTAGGCATGGTAGGTACCAGGTCGGGCGATAACATATTGGCTAGTTCCGTAATGGTAAAATTATGCCCTACCAACATTACCTTTTCAAACTGGTTCGGAATATTATTAATAATGGCAAGCAGTTCCTGTTTGTTCGCTTTGTATATTTCCTCTTCCACCGCAATCTTTTCGGGGTCGTATTCCAGTTCTTTGGCAACCAGTGTAGCAGTAGTCAGGGCGCGCACGGCAGAGCTGGTAACAATTAAATCAACCGTTACCTCCCGCGAGGCGAGTTCGCGGCCCATAAGGGGGGCATCTTTGCGCCCGCGGTTATTCAGGGGCCGATCGTGGTCGCTCAGTTCTTCAAAGTCCCAGCTCGATTTGGCATGCCGTAATAGGTATAAGGTTTTCATAAATTACTTTAGGGTTGTACGCGAATTATTTGTCTTTTACTTGTTTCAGGGTAAAAGGATGTTGTTTCCCTAACCGGAGACCAAAACAATACTATCATTTACTGGTAGTTTTCGGCAGAATGGGGGCTGGGTGCATTGGGGTATCGCTCGAAGTGGATAGCGCCCACCCGTTGAACCAGCTCTTCGCGCAAGATATCAATATTTAGGCTGTTTTTCGCCGAAATAAAAATGGCCGGTGCGTGTACTTTAGCCATGTACGTAGCTTTCAGGTCTTCCAGCGTGGGCTTTTCGGCGCCTTCACCCATGTCGTTCAATTCTTCGGCCTCCTGCGTACGGTACTGGTCTATTTTATTAAAGATCAGCAACATGGGCTTTTCGCCCGATTCAATGTCTTTCAACGTTTTGTTTACCACCTCTATTTGCTCTTCGAAAGAAGGATGCGAAATATCTACTACGTGCAGGAGTAAATCTGCCTCGCGGATCTCATCTAGGGTAGATTTAAAACTTTCGATGAGGCGGGTGGGCAGTTTCCGGATAAAACCTACCGTATCGGAAAGCAGGAAGGGAACATTGTCGAGTACTACTTTACGAACGGTGGCATCTACGGTGGCAAATAATTTATTTTCGGCAAATACCTCCGATTTAGACAGCACGTTCATGAGCGTAGATTTGCCCACGTTGGTATAGCCCACCAGAGCTACCCGCACCAGATCGGTGCGCGACTTGCGCTGCTGGTAGTTTTGTTTATCCAGCTTTTCGAGTTTATCACGGAGTAACGCAATTTTATCGCGTACTACCCGGCGGTCAGTTTCAATTTCAGTCTCACCCGGGCCCCGCATCCCTATACCGCCTTTCTGCCGCGATAAGTGGGTCCAGAGGTTGGTTAAACGGGGCAGGAAATATTGGTACTGCGCCATTTCTACCTGGGTACGCGATTGTGCTGTTTTGGCCCGTTGGGCAAATATATCCAGAATGAGCAGGCTGCGGTCTACAATTTTCACCTGTAATTCGCGTTCTAAATTGCGGACCTGCGAGGGAGTTAAGTCATCGTCAAAAATGACCATGTCGATATTAAATTCAATTACAAAAGCTTTAATTTCTTCCAGTTTGCCTTTGCCTACAAAGGTGCGGCTATCGGGGTGTTCGAGTTTCTGGACGAAGCGTTTTACCGTCACGGCTCCTACTGTTTCAGTCAGGAAAGCCAGTTCGGCTAAATATTCTTCGGTTTTTTCATCAGCCTGGGTTTTGCTGGGTACGGCCACCAAAATGGCGGTCTCTTTTTCTTTGGCAGTTTCGTGCAATTTTTTAGCCATGTAAAGCTTATGGGTTAAAGCGGATTTAAGTTAGGTTAAAGTTTGGCCTGCTTACCCGCAACAGCAACAGGCGAAGAAAGTATACGTAAAGGTACTGGGTAAAAGCGAAGATTGATGAGATAAACTTGCTGCAAAAAGCAGAATTTAATTTTACCGGTGTCCGGTAATCCCTTGAAAATTAAAATCCTGAATATTTAAAGTAAATCCTGGTATCTTTGCGGCCCGACGGTCATTTGCTCTATGCGTATTGCTATTGTTATCAATAAGTCTTGGAATATTTATAACTTCCGAATGGGTTTGGTTAATGCCTTTCTGAAACTCGGATACGAGGTAGTAGCCATTGCCCCCGAAGATGAATATTCACAGAAACTGGTAGTGGCCGGTTGTCGCTATTTTCCCATCAGTATGGAAAATAAAGGCACCAACCCGCTGGAAGACTTATTGCTGACCAAACGTTTCTACGATTGTTACCGGCGCGTAAAACCAGATGTTATTCTGCAATACACCATAAAACCCAATATTTACGGTTCGTTTGCGGCTAAGCTGGCGGGTATCCCCACCATTAATAATGTGTCGGGTCTCGGCACGGTATTCATTGTCCGGAACTTTGTATCGAAGGTAGCGTTAAAATTATATAAGTTTGCTTTCCGGTATCCATCAAAGGTGTTTTTCCAGAACAAAGAAGACCGGCAATTATTTCTGGATCACCGGCTGATCAGGGAGCAGATTACCGACGTGCTGCCAGGATCGGGGATTGATACCGAACGTTTTAAACCGGCTCCGGTTTTTACCCGCAACCCGCGTTTTACTTTTTTAATGGTGGCCCGGGTGCTCTACGAAAAAGGAGTAGTGGAATACGTGGAGGCGGCCCGGATTATAAAAGAAAAATATCCGGAAGTGCGTTGCCAGTTGCTGGGCGGAATCGATGAATCGGGCAATATTGGCATTAAACGGTCGGTGTTTGAGACCTGGGTGGAGGAAGGAGCCATTGAATATTTAGGTACCTCTAAGGTGGTAGAAGCCCATCTTACCCACGCCGACTGCGTGGTTTTGCCTTCTTACCGCGAAGGTACCCCCAAAACTTTGCTCGAAGCGGCGGCAATGGGTAAGCCCATTGTAACGACCAACGTGCCGGGTTGCCGCGAAACGGTAGTAGAAGGACAGAACGGCTTTTTGTGCGAAGTAAAAAACAGCCAGGACCTGGCCGATAAAATGATTAAAATGTACCAGCTTTCGGCGGCGGCACTGGAGGAAATGGGTAAAGCCAGTCGCCAGTTGGCCGAAGAAAAGTTTGATGAACGGTACGTGATAGCCAAATATGTAAGTGCGGTGCAGGCGGTTACAAAAAGGGCGGCTAGAAGGCGGTAAGTTTTTTGCAGAAAAGATAACTTTGCTTAATTTATTAAAAGATTAATGGAGTTTAAAAGATTCGGAATAGAAGGTTTAGTAGAAATAATTCCCCGTAAATTTGGCGATAGCCGTGGATTTTTCTTTGAATCGTATAGCCATAAAGTATTTGCCGAAGCCGGGATCGACGAAGTTTTTGTGCAGGATAACCAGTCGCTGTCGCAGCCGGGTGTTTTAAGAGGTTTGCACTTTCAGCGGCCGCCTTACGCCCAGGGCAAACTGGTGCGGGTTTCGTCGGGCAGCGCCCTGGATGTGGCCGTAGATATTCGTAAGAACTCTCCTACGTATGGCCAACACCTGGCCTGTTTGCTAAATACCGAGCAGTGCAACATGTTTTACGTGCCGCCGGGCTTTGCCCATGGTTTTGTAGCCCTCGAAGAAAATACTACTTTCCTGTATAAATGCACCAATTACTACCACCCGGTAGCGGAAGGCGGCATCAAGTGGAACGATCCCGATTTAAATATTGATTGGAATATCCGGGAGCCGTTGGTTTCGGCAAAAGATGCGGTTTTGCCGGCTTTCGGAGCTTTCGACTCTCCTTTTTAATTCATTCATTATGCTGGCCAAATAAATAGTTCTGGAAAAGTTATTTATTAAAAATATACCTTATTTTAGTATAAATATTCAATTGGCCTAAACTTTTTAAAGGACCGGTTAGTTTTAATAAATATAACTTAAAACCACATGGCACTAAACACAATACTTCTTTTCCTGGGCGACATAGGAGGGGGTGAGATAATGGTCATTATGTTAGCCGTGCTGCTAATGTTCGGAGCCGAAAAGATTCCGGGACTTGCCCGTTCGCTGGGCAAAGGTATCCGGGAGTTTAAGGATGCCACCGATGGCATCAAAAATGAAATAGAACGTTCTATTAATGATGATGAACCCCGGCGGCGCAATCCGAGAACGCCGGTAGTTGAGGAGCCGGTAGATCACTATCTGGTTGATCACTACCCGGTAGCTAATGCTGGTACAGCGCTGGAACCAAAAGACGAAAAAACGAAAACCGAAGAAACAAAAGCAGAAGAACCAAAAAGCCTCTGAAACAGAGGCTTTTATTTTGGCGTTCCGGTACTTACATTACTGATGTTACACCAAATATTTTTAGAGACATTATCTAAGGTAAAAAGCTGTCATTCAGAAGGAACTTGTTGGTTACCGGCTAACAAGTTTCCTTTTGAATGACAATATTTAGTTCGTTAAGTTTTTTAAGACTGTGGGGCAAGTATTGCGTTCCGGTACTTACATTACTTCAAGTAAACTTTCTAAACGCATTCCACGGGAGCCTTTTATCAGCAGGTGCGTATCCCGGAACGGGTGTTGCTGCAACCACGCCAGTAAGGTTTCTTTATTATTAAAATAGGTAAACGCCGGATGGTTTTGCGCTGCGGCCTGCATTTCCTGGCCGCATAATATTACGGCATCAAATCCCAGCGAATTGCATAAATCTCCCAGTTTACGGTGTTCTTCGGGACTGTCGGCTCCCAGTTCAAACATATCACCCAAAATAACTATTTTTTTAGTTGCCTGGACTTTGGCAAAATCTGTTACCGCTGCCGCCATTGAGGCCGGGTTGGCATTGTAGGCATCGAGTAAAATCGTATTGCTGCCTTTCTGCACTACCTGCGACCGGTTATTGGACGGTGCATACGCGGCTATGGTTTGGTTTATTTCGGCGATAGGTACATTAAAATATTTGCCCACACAGGAGGCTGCCGCAATATTTTCGAAATTATATTCCCCTATTATTTGGGTTTTCACTTCTTCGCCGTTCTCCGCGGTATAAACGACATACGGCGATGCTTCCCGAAACTCAGCGTGAAAAAAATCCGTTGCCGCGGGGTAAGTTATTTGATCTTTTAGGCCGCGGGCCAGGCGCGTCAGGTGTTCGTTGCGACTGTTCAGAAATATTGTGCCGCCCTGCTGATCCAGGTGCCGGTACAGTTCGCTTTTAGCCTGGGCTACGCCCTCAAAACTGCCGAATCCTTCGAGGTGGGCTTTGCCGATATTCGTGATTAATCCGTGGGTGGGCAAGGCTATACTACAAAGTTGCGCAATCTCGTTTATATGATTAGCGCCCATTTCTACAATGGCTATTTCGTGTTCCGGCCGGATGCTTAACACGGTAAGCGGTACCCCAATGTGATTATTCAGGTTGCCGCGGGTATAAAGCGTGCGGTACCGCTGGCTTAGTACTGCATTGGTCAGTTCCTTGGTGGTGGTTTTGCCGTTACTGCCCGTGATACCAATTACCGGAATCGTTAGTTGCCGGCGGTGGTAAAGGGCCAGGTTCTGCAAGGCCACGAGGGTGTCGGGTACCACCAGGCAGCGGTCACTGGCGTAAGCGGCATCGTCCACAATCGCGTATAAGGCTCCTTTGTCCAGGGCCTGCTGTGCAAAACCTGCTCCTTTAAAGTTGGGCCCGTTCAGGGCAAAAAATAAGGATTGGTGTTGGTCGGCCCGCGAATCGGTACTTACCTGCTGGGATTGCTGGTAAAGTCCGTAGAGTTGTTCGGTATTTATAAACATAAAGTAATATTTAAATCGCTATATTTTGTTCCTTCGTGCTATGATGAAAGGTTTACCCGTTGCGATACTTTTAATTATATTAAGCTGCCATCTCCGGGTTGCGGCTCAGCAGCAATATGAATTTCGTTTCCGGAACGATGTAAAAATAGTAATTGATTCTGATACGGTAAAAGATCCGTGGGCCGGTGGCCTGAATAGTCCGGTTTTCTCCAAGATAGAACTGAATAACGACGGCACCGAAGATTTATTTATTTACGACCGCACCCTGAATAAAATATTCACTTACGTAGCCTTTTCAATAAACGGGCAATGGCAGTGGCAATACGCTCCCCAGTACGAACAATTATTTCCGGCGGACCTGAACGGATGGGTTTTACTGCGTGATTTTAACAACGACGGCCGCAAAGATATTTTTACCAAAACCAATGCCGGCATCAAAGTTTATAAAAATATTGCGGGTACCCAGGGCCTGCCGGCATTTACGGTAGCCGCCGATTTTATTCGCTTTAATAAAGACATAAACCTGCAGGCCAGCAGCGAAAATCTGCCCGCCTTGCTGGACCTGGATGACGATGGCGACCTGGATATTTTAACCTTCGATTTTTCGGGCAGTACTACTATCGAATATTATAAAAATGTGGCAGTGGAAGAAAGTCTGCCAGCCGATCAACTCAAATTTACCCTCGAAACAAACTGGTGGGGCAAGCTTACCAAGTGTCCGCACGTATGCAACGGCTACCTGTTTAACAGCAGTTGCCGCACCGACGGCACCAACCACAACGACGGCATGAACCTGCTGGCCCTGGATGTGGACGGCGACACCGATAAAGATATTTTGGTGGGCGGCGATGCCTGCCCCGACCTGGTACGAATTACGAACAGTGGCAACTTAACCGCCGCCGCTTTAGCCTCCTCTGGTATACAGCTGAATTATCCCGGCAATACTACCCGCGCCAGTTTTAATTATTTCCCGGCGGCGTATTACGAAGATGTAACCTTTGATAACCAAAAAGACTTACTCGTGGCGCCTTTTGTGCGCAGCAATACAAACGACGAGGTTAATTTTGCCCAATCGGCCTGGTTGTATAAAAATACCAGTGCCACCGCCATTCCGGCTTTTGTTTTTCAGCAGCAGAACTTTTTACAGGCCAATATGGTGGATGCGGGGGAGCAATCGGCGCCGGCCCTGGCCGATGTAGACGCCGACGGCGACCTGGATATGCTGTTGGGTAACCGGTCGGGCAAGGTATGGTTTTTCCGGAATGTAGGCACGGCCACGAAAGCAATATTTAAACGCGAAACCACCGATTATTTAAATATTGCCGGTGCTGGTTTCCGGGATATAAAGCCCCAGTTTGCCGATATCAACAGCGATGGCCGCCTGGATTTGATTCTGGCCGTAACCACGGGCACCACCGGATCGATAAAATATATTTTGAACACCGCCGCTGTGGGGCAACCGGCTAATTATGCGCTGGCAAATATAAAATCCCTGGCGATCGGGCAATTTATTGGCGATGTACCGGCTTTTTACGATCTCGACCACGATGGCGATCAGGACCTGGTGCTGGCTTCGAACGTACGGTCGAGCCCGACCGGCGGCGCACTGCGTTTTTACCGCAACACCGGTACCGCTGCCAACCCGGTTTATACCCTGGAGAATGATGCCTGGGGCGGTATTACCGCCGAGTTGTCGCGGCAGAATGTTTATCCCATCTTTACCGACCTGAACAAAGTTCAGAGCCCCGAGCTGTTGCTGGTGGACGATACCGGCGAAATACGCATTTATCCGAATATCCGGCAGAACCTGAATGGCGTCTTTACCGCCGTTACCGAGATTTTGCCTAATCCCCAAACACAAGTATTTGGCCCTAGCCGGCTGGGTAATTTCCTGGCCCCGGCCGCCGCCGATTTAAATGCCGACGGAAAGCCCGAAATCATCGCCGGCAGCCGGGCAGGCGGCTTGTATTACCTGAGTCAGGAGATGCGCGGGGAACTGGTAAACCCGGACCCGTTGCCGGAACAATCCGAAGTAGTTATTTTCCCTAACCCCATTACCCGCGATTTAATATTAACTATCCGGAGCCCCGAAAAAGTAACCTTTACCCTGTTCAATACGGCGGGGCAGCGGCTAGGTATAGCAAGTAATATTTTAGCCACAGTGCACCGGGTAAGCGTAGCGGATTTAAAACCTGGCCTGTACCTGGTGCAGGTACAAACTGCCGATTCCCACCAGACCAGTCACAAAATTGTTGTTTTCTAAAGCATGCAGGTTTTTATCCAGGTTACAATAGAAGATAAAGCATCTTTCTCTTACCAAAGGCCCTTGTTGCAATGGCTGAAAGCCCGCACGCCGGAAATGACGGTGCTGGACATCGATTCTTTTTCGGACGAGATGCTGGTGTCGCAGGCAACTCGTTTGCTAACGGAATCAACGCAATACGCAATCTATTTTAAGGTAACAACCCCCAATGCCCCACTGGGAACGGCTTTTAAACTGCTGGAGGAAATAATCCGGGAAACAAAGCCGGCCCTGATTTTACTCGAAGGCACCCACGCCCGTTTATCCGCCATTGTGCAGGCCCGAACGCACCTGATGCTAAATACTATACAAAATTCCGAAGCAGGAGAAATTCACCTGGCAAAATATTTCGGTTTGCCTAATCCTTTACCTGCAGGCTAAACGAATCGGCATCTAAATGGGCCGGGAAAGACGCGCGGTAATGGGTTAAGGTTTGGGAAGAAAGCGTGATTGTTTTTACAGCTTCTTCGTCAGGTTGTTGCCAGATGCGTTCGCCGGTAGGTCCGTAAACCCCCGAGTCGCCGGTATAGGGTATATTTTTGCCGTCAGTGCCCACCCGGTTTACCCCTACTACATAAGCCAGATTTTCGATGGCGCGGGCCGGCAGCAAGGTTTGCCAGGCCAGGCTTCTTTTGGCGGGCCAATTGGCCACGTACAAAAGCAAATCGTAATCCGGGCCAATGTTGCGACTCCAGACCGGAAACCGTAAATCGTAACAAATAAGCGGACAAATTCGCCAGTCTTTCAGGGTAACTACCAGCCGGCGGGTGCCAGCGGTATAAACCTGGTGTTCGTCGACCATCCGGAATAAATGCCGTTTATCGTAGTGCTCGAAACTGCCATCGGGCCGCACCCACAGCAGGCGGTTATAGTAACGCCCTTGGTCCTCAGTAATCAGGCTGCCCGTTACCACGGCGCCGTGTTTATAGGCTTGTTCTTTTAGCCAATCCAATGTAGCGCCGGTGGGGTTTTCGGCCCATTGCGGGGCATCCATGCTGAAACCGGTGGTAAACATTTCGGGCAACACAATCAGGTCGGTAGGTTGGGGCAAATTAGCCAGTTTTTGCGCCAGCATTTGCCGGTTAGCCGCCGGGTCGTGCCAGTGTAAATTAGTTTGTACCACGGTTACCATAAGGTCCTTCATGTTTTTAGTGATTAGTTTTTAGCGGTTAATTATTAGTTTTTTAGCAGATAATCATCATTAATCAACCCGCAACAGCTTTTACTTATATTCCCGGTTTGAATTTTCTTGTGCTGAAGCAGGGCTTTTAAGATTGTGCTTTTTGGTCTTTAGCCCCAATAGTTTAATATTTATTTTCTGTTAAGAAAAAGAAAATCTTACCCGGTATTTTTCCTAAATCCTTAAATCATAACCAATCCCAGCTACATAAACGAAACACTAACCCCTAAATACTAAATACTAACTGCTAAAAACTAACTACTAAAGGCTGCAAAGCTTTTCGGCCGCCCGGCGCAAGGTTTCTTCGTTCTTGGCAAAACAGAAACGCAGCACTTTGTGATCCTGGTGATTGTGGTAAAATACTGAAACCGGAATAGCAGCCACGCCCGCTTCCTGCGTCAGGCGGCGGGCAAAGATTACATCCGATTCGGCGGTAATATTTCCGTAATAAGCCAATTGGAAATATGTGCCGGCAGCAGGTAATATTTTAAACCGCGAAGTAGCCAGCAGGCTCCCGAATAAATTTCTTTTCGCTTCGTAAAATGCCGCCAGGCCTAAGTAATGGCTGGTATTTTGCAGGTAATCGGCCAAGGCGTACTGCAAAGGGGTAGTGGTGCTAAAAGTAATATATTGGTGAATATGGCGAAACTCCTGCGTCAGGGCGGGCGGCGCTACGCAATAACCTACTTTCCAGCCGGTAGCATGGTAGGTCTTCCCGAAAGAAGAAACAATAAAGCTGCGGCTGCTTAAGGTGGGCTGGCGTAACAGGCTTTGGTGGAGCTGGCCGTCGTATACCATGTGTTCGTATACTTCATCGCCAATCAGAAATATAGCCGTGTCGGCAATAAGCTGGGTTAAAATATCTAAATCCTGACTGCTTAAAGTAGCGCCGGTAGGGTTGTGGGGCGAGTTAAGGATTAGCAGCCGGGTTTTGGGGGTGATGCGGGCTTTAAGTAAATCCCAGTCTATTTTATAATCCGGCAACGTGAGCGGTACAAATACAGGATGGCCACCGTTCAGTTGGATGGCCGGTACGTAGGAATCGTAAGCCGGTTCGATTACCAATACTTCGTCGCCGGGACGCACCACGGCCGCAATGGCGCAAAACAAGGCTTCGGTTGCGCCGGAGGTAACGGTAATTTCGGTGTCGGGATCCGGCGCCACGCCGTACAGCAGCTTTGTTTTTTTACTGATTTGCTGCCGCAGTTGCAGGAGGCCGGCCATGGGCGCGTATTGGTTATAACCGCTGCGGGTATAATGACCCACCAGTTCGGCTAACTCGGGTGGGCAGCTGAAATCCGGGAAGCCCTGTGATAAATTAATGGCGCCGTGGGCCTGGGCCAGTTGCGACATAACCGTGAATATACTGTTGCCTACCTGGGGCAACTTAGAGGGAGGTAAGTTTATCATGCAGCAGGATGACTTAAGCAGTGGCGGACCTTCATTTTTAAAGGAAGGATATTTTAGGGTTGCTTCTCCGCCAATATTTTTTGTACTATCCCTTCCGATAAGGGCTTGTTGTAATAAGCAGCTATGCGCGGGAATTCTTTTATACGGGCTAAATCTACAGAACTCACCGAAGAGGAAAGCATAACCACCTGAATATCCGGATCCCCGGTGCCCGCTGATTTTTCGTATTCCTGCATAAATTCAAACCCATCCATCACGGGCATATTAATATCCAGCAGTATTAGCAAAGGGGTGTTTTCCGGGTTGGTGGCATGGGTTCGCAAATAGAACAATGCTTCTTCGCCGTTACCCGCTTCCGCAATCGTATGGGCCGCCGCCATCCGCTTTAATAACCGACGGTGCAGAAAATTAGTCGTGTCATTGTCATCAACTAATAAAATGGTTCTGTAAGAAAACATGCCGTTACCTAAAGCCCTCTGAAGCCCGATTAATGTTAATTTGTCTATTAAGCCAACTGCCCGGGAAAGAAATCCTGCATCATCTGTTTTACATCATAATCGGTAAGAGGTTTGGGAAAATGCCGTTTTACTACACTATATTTTTCGAGGCGGTTCAAATCGTAAAAACTGGCGGAGGACGTAAGCATCATGATTTGCGTAGGAAGGGTGTTATGAAAGTTCAGGTCCTGGTAAATTTCCAGAAATTCGAAGCCATCCATAATAGGCATTTTTATATCCAGGAAAATCAGTTCGGGGTATAAACCCGAGGGCTCGATAGATTTAAGAAAAGCCAGGGCCTGTTCCCCGTTCATAAATATTCTGATATCCTTGGCAATGTTGGTTCGTTTCAGGGTGCGCAAGTTCACGTGGTTTGTCGTTTCATCGTCGTCAACCAGTACTATCAAATCCAGAGATCTCATGGGCGTAAATAAAAATATTAAGTTTTCGGAATAATTCCTGAAATAACCGGTGCCGGTTTTACTTTTAACTGCAATCAGGACCTGGTAGTTTTGCTTCCCGTAATTAAACTGATAAAAGGTAAGCAACCGGTTGCCGGAAAATTATCCGGTGCTGTCAGGCTGCCTGAAAATAGCCAGGTTTACAATATTCTTTAAATAAATATTTCGAATAACAGCTAAATGTAATGCATTATAAAATTATTCGCTTCAAAAGGATAATATATTTAGACTAAAGCATACCAATCTTCGGCATTTTCCTGGCCCCACTTTTTATTTTTACCCAATAACCCCCATATTATCGCAAAGCTTTATGGCCGGCGGCGCTGATTAGCTTTTGACCTGAAGTTTATGGAAAGTTCATTATATCAAATGTTTACCGCGTCGGGCTGCAGGATAAGGGTAGTTGGGATAAGTAAATGCACGTATTTTAAATATAAGTAATATTTAGAATAATGCTATTTCAAGCGATTTTGTGCCTCTTTTTAACCCGGCAGCGGGAACGTAACTGCGTTATTTACGTATGCCTAACAAACCTAGTAATAATGCCAATATTAATATTTGAAGAATCCTTTATTCAAATCAGTTATGATGCGGAAGAACCGTGGCTCTATGCCAACTGGACCGGCTTTCAGACGGTAAAGTCTGTGAAAGAAGGTTGCGAAAAAATGCTGCAGATTATGGTAGAGGAGTCCTGCTTCAAAGTATTAAATGATAATACCCTGGTAGAAGGTATCTGGTCGGGGGCGGCCGTCTGGGTAGGCAGCGAGTGGTTTCCACGGATGAGCGATGCCGGCCTCAAGTGTTTTGCCTGGGTATATTCCCCGAGTGTTTTCAGCCAGTTGTCGACCGATAAAGCCCTGAATCATACGAAAGAAAGTTTTGTCCGCACCTTTTACAGCGTGGAAGAGGCTAAAACCTGGCTGCGTTCCTGTTAGCCGGATTAAAAAATATGCTGTAAGCCAAAATATTCCGGTAACGACGGCCTGAATGGAATTAGTTTCGGTCAGGCCGCCGTTACCGGAATATTTTAAAGCAGAATAGTTTCGAATATTGCTTTGGCTTTCCCCACCGAATCAACGTTGTCAAATATTACCTGCAGTTTGTCTTTGGCCTCTTTCAGGCGCGAGGTACGCCCGTGCTGCTGCACGTATTTTAA
>JAQBNV010000328.1 GCA_028288395.1 Adhaeribacter sp.
TGGTGGCAATGGCAATCCCGATAATAAGAAACCAATCCGGCATTATGCCATAGAAAGGGTTGTCGCGTTCCGATAGCGTCGTACCAATCCGCTGCGTCAGCCAGGCTGCCTGCCCGAAGTAATTTAACAACAGACAGGTTTTAACAAATACCCAGCTGATGCGAATATTAGACCGCCCGCAGTGTCCTAAATCGGAATACAACGCTTCGGCGCCGGTAGTACACAAAAATACGGCTCCTAACAACCAGAAACCACCTGGGTATAAAACCAGCAACCGGTAGGCGTAGTACGGATTAATGGCTTTTAAAACTTCGGGGTGCACCAGAATATTTACCAAGCCCAGCACAGCCAGCATGGTAAACCAAACCAACATAATCGGCCCGAAGGATTTGCCAACCAGTTGGGTACCGAAGCTTTGGGCAATAAAAAGCAGCGAAATAATGGCAATTACAATCGGGACGGTGGGAATATCGGGGTAAATAATGCGGAGCCCTTCGATGGCCGAAGAAACCGAAATAGGCGGGGTAATAATGCCGTCGGCTAATAAAGCGCTGCCACCAATAATAGCCGGGATAACGAGCCATTTGGCTTTGCGGCGTACCAGCGTGTACAAAGAAAAGATGCCGCCTTCGCCGTTATTATCGGCCTGCAAGGTTAAGATTACATATTTGAGTGTGGTTTGGAGGGTAATGGTCCAGAAAACGCAGGAGACGCCGCCAAAAATAAGGGCCTCATTTACCACATTGCCGCCATTTAAAATAATGGCTTTCATCACGTACAGGGGCGAGGTACCAATGTCGCCGTAAATAATACCGAGTGCAATAAGTAAACCGGCCGTTGATAACCGGTTATGTTTTTGTTTGTCTTCCATGAATACTTCCGGGCGTTATTAATCCGCCTGCTTTCTACCAGCGGACAATAGTGCAACAATTTAATTACAAATCTATATTATAGTTTAAGTTGTCTTCCAGAATTTTTTAACATTCCTAAAAGTACCTGGTCCTGGTTAGAAACGGGGCGATAAATTAAGCTAATTCATTTTTTTACTGAATATCCGGGGAATTACCCGTTTGCCTAATGGTTTAGGTATACAAGGCATTAACTTTGAACAAGAGAAAATGTCGCCTGCAGATGGGTTTATCAAAAAATTTCCTCGATTAGAGTACCTTTTAAAAACGTAGCTTAACAAAAAGCCAATGCCTGTACCTCATCTTAATATCCGGGGTTCTTATTTTTATTGGAGGTGCGGCTTAAGTAGCATTTATCAGTACAGCTAATTTTTTCGTAATTTCCGCTGATTTGTTCTTCTGGCAGGAAACATTCTTCTTTTTGCCTAAATAAACTTTCCGGCAATCATGGCTTTAATTAAAGATATTTATTCCTACGCGTTTTACGACCGTTTTACAGACAGCCTGCAGGCCGTAATACCGGAATTTAACAAGCCGGCCTTTCTTCATAAAATATTTATCCCGGCTTTTGCTTCTATGGAATGGAAACAACGCCTGAAGCACACCACCCAGGTATTGCACACCGTTTTCCAACCCGAATTTCCGGCGAGTGTCGCCCTGCTGCAGCGATTAATTAACCGCCTCAGGGCCGACGGCTTTGGCGAAGGGCGACTCGAATTCATGTTTCTGCCGGATTACATTGAAACTTACGGATTGCCCGATTTCGCTCATGCGGTACACGCCCTGGAATTTACCACCCAATATATCAGTTGCGAATTTGCCGTCCGACCTTTTATTTTAACTTACGGATCGCAAATGATGGCGCAAATGCAAAAATGGTCGGAGCACCCCAGCAGCAGCGTCCGGCGATTGGCCAGCGAAGGCTCGCGGCCGCGGTTGCCTTGGGGCCTGGACATACCGGCCCTTAAAAAAGACCCATCGGCCATCCTCCCCATCCTGGAAAACCTAAAAAACGACTCTTCCGAATCGGTTCGAAGAAGCGTAGCGAATAACCTGAACGATATTTCGAAAGACCACCCCTCCCTGGTTTTGGAACTAGCCGCCGACTGGAAAAACAGCTCGCCCGAAACCAACGCAATTATTAAACACGGCTGCCGCACCTTACTTAAACAGGGGCACGCTTCCGCGCTCGCCTACTTTGGGTTAGCTTCGGCTGATTTGGTATTATCTGCTTTTAAAGTGTTAACCCCGCAAGTAAATATCGGCGGCCATCTGGAATTTACCTTTGGGCTGCTAAACAAGGCGCTTACAGCCCAAATGGTGCGGCTGGAGTACGCTATTTATTACCAAAAACAGAATGGCCAACTTTCGAAAAAGGTATTTAAAATAAGCGAACGGGTGTACGCCCCCGGCGAGAAGACGGTTATTTTACGTAAACAGAGCTTTCGGCTTATTACCACGCGCACGTTTTATCCTGGCGAGCACCAGATTTCGGGTTTGGTAAACGGGCAGAAAATGGCCGCTGCAACCTTTAACCTGGCAACTGGTATGCTGGAAGCTGTTGGTAACGGGTAGTGAAAGTAATATTTAGGCAGTTGCCCGATCTGGATTTGGCTCCTTTGGAGTACGTCAAACTTCGTAGCGTACTTTTTCGCTGTTATTAAATCCAAAGCAGTTATTGCCGGGAAACCCTCTAAAAGTTAATTTTCAAGTACGTTCTGGCTAACAATGCTATCTGGCTGCCAGGGTATATTGGTTCTGTCTGGTTAGTTCCCATTTGCCATCCAGGCGAAACCCGCTGATTTATTAGGGTTTTCCTTTTCTAAATACTTCCCGGAGTTGCGAGGTTAAATATTGGTGCGCGGCGGGTATCTCCTGATTGGATTTATCAATATAAGCTTCTATAACAATGGGGCCTTTATAGCCAATGGCTTTCAAGGCCTGGAAGTAAGGCCGGAAATCCTCTCCCACCACGCCCGGCAATGATCGTTTTTGTTTTTCAGCAATTTCTACGTGAGTAATGATTTTGCCAGCATCTATAATATGCTGGGGCGGCTCATTTTCTTTCATCATGTGGTAGATGTCGGCATTTAGCCGGAAGTTGGGGTGGTTTGCCTTTTTCACTATTTCGGCTGCTTCCTGGAGCGTGTTAATAAAATTGGTCTCGCCGCTATTGAGGCTTTCGAAAGCGATGGTTATTTTGTATTTACGGGCCACCTGCCCCAACTTGCGGCACAACAAGGCAAAATCGTCTTTGGCTTTTTGGTTATCGTAACCAACTGGTATTCTTCTGGAACCGCCGCTGCCCAATACCATTACCGGTATGCCAGCTCTTTTGGCCCGGCTAAAAACCTGGTCTACGTAGGCCAGTACCTTTTGCTCGTCTACTTCCGGCCCGGCAATTTTCAGGGAGCCGGGAAAAAGCACATTACAGAGGTATATTTTGGTTTTCGCCGCTTTTATTTTTTTCAGGTTCTCCGCAAATTGTGCTTCGGTTAAAGAAGGTGAAAGCAATTTTCCCACCGTCTCGCCCAGCAACGTAAACCCGGCGGCATAAATAAGACTGTCCTTCTCGATAGATTCTACAATACCCAGCCGGGGTATTCTTTGCGCCTTCAGGGGTAACCCAAGAAACAAACCGATGAAGCATACTAACAGAAAAAGGGGAATGCGCATAGATATCTAAAATTAAAGCGGTGGCAAATAAATATTTGTTAATGGGTTTACCAATTATAAATTAAAATGCAATTGTTTTATCCCGTATAAAAATTTACCAACTGATTTCTAGCCTCAATAGCCAGGTTCCCATTCAGCTTTTTCGCTTCTCCGGGTTTAAGTGTTAATTTAATCATTTGGTTGCCATCTCTTACGTAGTTGGGTATGCCGTTCAATATTAAACCTGGATTACCTCAATATTCAGTAAAGCTCCCAGCTTTTTTAACTTATTTGCAATATGACCAGTACCACCGGCCCAATGGTGGGCAGGTCCATAGCTGTTCCAGGTTTGTACAAATTTACGGGCGC
>JAQBNV010000340.1 GCA_028288395.1 Adhaeribacter sp.
TCATAATTCCGGCCGCCATTTCGCCCACTTGGTCCCATATTTCTACCCAAACCACATCAGCCGGCATACCCAAGGCCTGCGGGTGCTTTTTGCCCAACGCCGGCAAGTAGGCATCGTTATGAAAGCAAAACAAACCTTTGGACCACCAAATAAACATCGGGAACCGGGAATTTAAAATCAGCCGGATTGTGGTTTTGAGACTTTGGGGCCATTCCGTGGGGTTACCTAATGGATGTGCCTCCCAGTTATAAGATCGCATTAAAGCGCCCATTTCTCCACCTCCTTGCATAAAGTTGGCTGAGTCGACTGGTTTATTTACAGGTTTTAAATGAAGCATGAAAAAAGAATATAGCAGGTAAAGTTATGTTTATAAAAAGCAATCTGATAATAAACCCAAAAGAGATAAAAGTGTTATTTCAATCGCTAAAAAATGTCTGCACAAGGCGGTGTTATTTTGTAGTTAGCAGCTGCCAGTTAAAACCGAAAGCATTAGAGCACAATATTCTATTATGTAAAAATAACAGAATACTAAGAACGGAAACACCAGCATTTTTTTTATTTTGGGCACCTTTTGGTTTTGATAATGCTGGCAGTGCAGAAAAAACGCAGTTGTTATGGTACCTTTCCGGAAGCGCTAGTTGATGCCGGGTATAGAAACTAACCATGACCGGAATGTATGCGTTTAAACCAAAAGGGTAAGATGCCCGAATCAGAAAACTATTGGCCTAGATAACTTTTTGGCAGCCTTCCGGGTTAGCATCAATAAGCCTCAATTACTCTGGAACAAATTAAATAAAGCATGGAAAATAAATTGCAAACTGAAAATCAATACCAATTAGCCACTTTCGCCGGCGGCTGTTTCTGGTGCATGGTAAAACCTTTTGATAAATGGCCGGGCGTTATAAAAGTAGTATCGGGTTATACCGGCGGCGAACTGCCCAACCCCACCTACGAGCAGGTTTGTTCCGATACTACCGGGCATTACGAAGCCGTCCAAATCACGTTCGATCCGGCGGTAATTTCTTACCAGGAGATCCTCTCGGTATTTTGGCAACAGATTGATCCAACCGATGCCGGTGGGCAATTCGGCGACCGGGGTTCTTCTTACCAAACCGCTATTTTTTACCACAATCAGGAACAGAAAGAGCTGGCCGAGGCTTCGAAAAATGAGTTAGCTAAAAGCGGCCACTTTAGCCTCCCCATTTTTACCCCTATCCTGCCGGCCAAACCCTTTTACCCGGCGGAAGAATACCACCAGGATTATTATAAGAAGAATCCATCGCATTACCAACGCTACAGCATTGGATCGGGCCGGGCCGGTTTCCTCGAAAGGCAGTGGCAACAGAAATAAGCCTCATAGACCAATATTATTCTCCTTTATTAAATACTATTTATAATACACACACATGCAGTAATATATATAATAATTTTATTGAATATTGTTTTAAACCTATCATTATAAACCAATTAAAACAAACGTTCTTATTCCGCTGTACCGCGACATTTAAAAGAAAGTCCAATTTTTATTTCCTTTTTAATTAAACTTAATCCATGACAAGGCCGTAAATTATTTCTCACACTACCTAAGTAAATCCATGATAGATATCGCTATTGAATCGGGTGCCGACGAATCAAAAAAAGAAAACAAACCAGTTGGAAAATCCGGTCATTCAATTGTGATTCCGGTGGTGGAAGAACAGGCGCATATCCAGAAGCAAGTAGTTGAATCGGGCCGTTTACGCATTACCAAAAGTGTGCAGGAACAGGAGGAATTTATTAATTTATCCCTCACCCACGAAGAACATCAGGTAGAAAGAGTACCGGTAAATCAATACGTTGATACGCCACCGCCTGCTGTTCGTTACGAAGGTAACACTACCATTATTCCGGTTTTGCGCGAAGTAGTTGAAGTAAGATTATTAATTGTAGAAGAAATCCATATAACCAAAAAGCAGGTGCAAACCCAAGTAAACCAACCCGTAACCCTGCTGAAAGAAGAGGTAAAAGTGGATCATCAGAACATCGGGCAAGCCGATAATTAACCAACCCCCAAATAGCGGCTTTAGTAGACAAGCGTAAGGCAAAAGTGTTAATTATTAATTTAAAAGTAAGTTCAATCTAAAAATAAATAAAACTATGGCACAAACCGTAATAGGAATTTTCGACAGTAGAGATAAAGCCCAAACTGCCGTTCAGCAATTATCCGCCAGTGGCATTTCCCCCGACCGGATAGATATTGCCGATCGTACCAGTACTAATACCGAAACTACGTCTGAGCGTTATGATGATAACGATGATGATAGCATTGGTGGTTTCTTCCGGTCATTATTCGGCGGCGAGGATGATGCCCGCAAATATTCTTCAGTAGCCCGCCGGGGCTGCGTAGTAACTGTACATGCACAAACCGATGATGAGGCCAGCCGTGCCGCCGATTTGTTAGATGATTCTGGCGCTGTAGATGTAGAGGAGCAGGCTGCACGTTATGGCTATAGCGGCGCTGCCGGTAATATGGGAACCACCGGAGGTGCGTTTGCCAGCGGAACCGGCTTAGCGGGTATGCCTGGATCAACTACCGGCACAACCGGGATGACTGGTTCAACCGGTTTAAATGATACTACCCATACGACAGCTGACACCGATTATAATCGTAATAATTTAGATACCGACAACGTGAACACCGACCGGGCGTTTCCGATAATTGAAGAAAACCTGCAGGTAGGTAAGCGTGAAGTAGAAACCGGGGGCGTACGCCTGCGGAGCCGCATTGTAGAACGCCCGGTAGAAGAGCATCTGCGCTTACGGGAAGAACACGTAAATGTACAGCGGAATCCGGTTAACCGGCCCGCCAGCGATGCCGACCTGAACACTTTCCGGGAAGGAACCATTGAGCTGACCGAGCACGCCGAAGTACCGGTGATTAACAAAGAAGCCCACGTGGTAGAAGAGGTTTCGCTGAACAAAAACATAGAAGAACGCGAAGAAGTAGTACGGGATACCGTGCGTAAAACCGAAGTAGATGTGGAAGATCTAGACCGGACCAATACCCGGAACAGCCTGGATAATCGCACTTCCTTAGATGATTCTGACGATAAGAACGGATTAGATCTGGATAATGACCGCCGTAGAACCGGCATGGATTACCCAACAACTCCTTTGTAAGTAAAATTTAATAATTTATTTCTGAAAGGTGATGGCTTTATGAAGCCATCACCTTTTTTGTGTCTGTTCAGAATTAATAATTTCATTCAATAGTATCCCTCATTATTGTATTTCGATATATACACAATCCAATATATAATTTAGACAGACCAATACAAAAAAATTAAAATAACCGGAGTAATTTCATAATTCATTAGATAAATTGCGAGTTAAGAAATAATTTGGCTTTAAATTTAATATTTTTAAAGCGCGTTCAGCTTCGGCTCCCAAAAATTCCCGGATTAAAGAGTATGAAAATTTCTATCCTTAAAATATTTAATCAAGTCCAAAACCTGGTAAAGGCAGGCGTGTTGGCTACAGTATTCGCTTGCTTTACTACGAATATTTTTGCGCAAAAAGCAATAATTATTCCTATTGAAACCCAGCGCCACGCCGTAGCCTTACAGGTTGGTACCGACCAGCGGGTAGGCATTACGTATTTCGGCCGGAAATTAAAAACCACTTCGGAATACCAGCTCATTCCTGCCATGTACCGGCGCGGCGACGATTATTCCGGTATCCTTAATTCGGCCTATACGCCTAGCGGGTCCCGCAACCTGGTTGAGCCGGCCATCCAGGTTACCCATGCCGATGGCAATACCTCGCTTGATTTGCAATATGTGCGCCACCAGGTTCATAAAAATGATAAAAACGTAACTACTACCATCCTAGTACTAAAAGACCCGAAATATGCCCTGGAAATAACATTATTTTATAAAGTTTACCAGGCCGAAGATGTAATTGAGCAGTGGTCGGTAATTAAAAACGACGAGGCTGGCCCGGTGGTTTTACACAAATATGCGTCGGCTAACCTGTACCTGGCGGCCGGCAGTTACTGGCTGAAACAATACCACGGCGACTGGGCAAAAGAAATGCAGCCGGAAGAAAGTCGCCTGACGGCCGGCATTAAAGTGCTTGATTCGAAATTAGGCACCCGCGCCAATCTTTACCAACCTCCTATTTTTATGGTTTCGCTAGATAAGCCAGCCACCGAAGACGAAGGCAGGGTGTTGTTTGGTTCGGTAGAATGGACCGGAAATTTCCGGGTTGACCTGGAAGTAGACCCGCTGAATAACCTGCGTATTATTGGCGGGATAAATCCCTTTGCCTCGGCCTATACACTGGCGCCAGGTCAGGCGTTTACGACTCCTCTTTTTCTGTATACCTACTCCGAAAATGGAAAAGGCCAGGCCAGCCGTAACCTGCACCGCTGGGCCCGTAACTACCGCATCTTAGACGGAAACGGCTCCCGGCTTACACTTCTGAATAACTGGGAAGCTACTTATTTCGATTTTGATGAGCCGAAACTGGCCGAACTGATCAAAGACACTAAAAAATTAGGCGTCGACATGTTTTTGCTGGATGATGGCTGGTTTGGCAATAAATACCCGCGCAACAGCGACAAAGCCAGCCTGGGTGATTGGCAGGAAAACGTCCAGAAACTTCCGCACGGCATTGGTTATCTGGTAAAAGAGGCAAAAAATAACAACGTAAAATTTGGCATTTGGGTAGAGCCCGAAATGGTAAACCCTAAAAGCGAACTTTATGAAAAGCATCCGGAATGGGTTATCCGGCAACCGGGTCGCGAAGAACACCTGTACCGGAACCAGTTAGTATTGGATTTAAGCAATCCCCAGGTCCAGGATTTTGTGTTTGATGTGTTGGATAATATCATGACCAAAAATCCGGCAGTAGCCTTTTTTAAATGGGATTGCAACGCGGTTATTTACAATGCTCATTCTCCTTACCTGAAAAACCAATCGCATATTTACGTCGACTATGTGCAGGGCCTGTATAAAGTGCTCGAACGGTTCCGGGCCAAATATCCAAAATTACCCATGATGCTTTGTTCGGGTGGCGGGGGCCGCGTAGACTATGCCGCTTTAAAATATTTTACTGAATTCTGGCTCAGCGACAACACCGATCCCCTGGAGCGGATATTTATTCAGTGGGAATATTCGTACTTTTTCCCGGCCATTTCGCACGACAACCACGTAACCGACTGGGGTAAGCAGCCTATTAAATTCCGTACCGATGTAGCCATGATGGGTAAACTCGGCTTTGATATTGTGGTGAGCAAATTAGCGCCGAAAGATTTGCAGTTCTGTCAGGAGGCGATTAAAACCTATAAATCCTTGAGCGATGTGGTGTGGCACGGTGATATGTTCCGGTTGGCTAGCCCCCTGGAAAACGATTTTGCTTCTTTAATGTATGTAAATAAAGATCAAAACCGGGCCGTGATGTTTAATTATCAAACCGGTAACCGCTACGGCTCCGGTACGGGTTCTCCTATCCAACTGAATGGCTTAAACCGGGATAAAAAATATAAAATAAGAGAAATAAACCTTTATCCGGATACCCAAACTCCTATTAAAGAAGGTACCGTTTATTCCGGTGATTACCTGATGACCGTAGGCTTTAACCCGGTTTTAAATACCCGGCGTACCAGCGTAGTTCTGGAACTAACCCAGGTAAAATAAATTGTTACCTAACTTAGAGTTGTTCCAAAATAATTAGAGCGTGTTTAAATTTATAAGTTAGTGGCTATCAACATAGACGATTTAAGATAACCTGGCAATTGTGCCACAAAATCCAAGCTTCTGCGCTGTTAGTAGTCTTTTCATGGTCTTTGTCGAGCCTTCTAAAGAAATTGAACATACCAAACCCCCGCTCACTTATCCAGCGCCATTGGA
>JAQBNV010000376.1 GCA_028288395.1 Adhaeribacter sp.
AATTCTAATTATTTTTAAAATATGCTACTTTTGCTGCCATGTAATTAGGCTAAATTCCGAAAGAACTTTATTTACCTTGCCTGCTGTTAATGTTTAAACATACTTGACTTTAAATTGTATTTCCTTCTTAGAATAAATAATGGCTGATAAGATAAAAGAAACTGAACATAAATTAACCCTCCGGCAACTGCGTTTAAACGATTTTAAAGCGGTTAAATCTATTATGGATACCGTTTATTCCAATCTGGGCGGTTCCTGGACGAAGAAAGAATTTGAAGCTTTGCTCAACGCTTTTCCGGAAGGGCAGATTTGTATTACCGATAAAGGCAAAGTGGTAGCGGGCGCGCTGAGTATTATTGTAAAATATTCGGACTACGGCGATAAGCATACTTACGAAGAAATTGTGGGTAAAGGCGAGTTTAACACCCATAACCCCGATGGCGAAACGCTTTACGGCGTAGATGTTTTTGTGCATCCGGATTACCGTAACCTGCGCCTGGGACGCCGCCTGTACGATGCCCGTAAAGAAATTTGCGAGAACCTGAACCTGCGCGCTATTATTGCCGGCGGACGAATTCCAGGCTATTTAGAACACGCCGAAAAAATGTCGCCGAAAAAGTACATTGAGATGGTGCGGAATAAAGAGATTTACGATCCAATTCTCACCTTTCAGCTGAGTAACGACTTCCACGTACGTAAAATATTAAAAGGCTATATGCCCAGCGACAAGGAATCGAAGGCTTACGCTACCCTGTTGGAATGGATAAACGTCTATTACGAACCGAGCGAAGACATTATTGGCGTTCAGAAAAAAGTGGTCCGGATTGGTATTGTGCAATGGCAGATGCGCAGCCTCACCTCCATCGATGATTTACTCCAGCAGATAGAGTTTTACGTCGATACCGTTAGTTCTTACAAGGCGGATATTGTGATGTTTCCGGAATTCTTCAATGCTCCGCTGATGGCGCTTTCCAACGATCCGTCCCCTTCGGCGGCCATCCGGACGTTGGCCGATTATACCGATGAAGTACGCGAGAAAATTATTCACATGGCGCTTTCGTACAACATCAATATTATAGCCGGCAGCATGCCCGAGTATAACAACAAGCAGCTGCACAATGTAAGTTACCTGTGTCGCCGCGACGGCACCTGGGACAAGCAATATAAACTGCACGTAACCCCCGATGAAGCGCATTACTGGGGATTACGAGGCGGCAACAAATTACAGGTTTTCGATACCGATATTGGCAAAATAGGTATCTTAATTTGCTACGATGTGGAGTTTCCGGAACTGGCCCGTATGCTGTCGGACATGGATATGAAAATATTATTTGTGCCTTACTGGACCGATACCAAAAATGCTTACCTGCGGGTGAGGCGTTGTGCGCAGGCCCGCGCCATCGAAAACGAATGCTACGTGGCCATTACCGGTAGCGTGGGTAATTTACCCCGGGTTGAAAACATGGATATCCAGTATTCGCAATCTGCGGTATTTTCGCCTTCGGACTTTGCCTTCCCCCACGATGCTGTGGTGGCCGAAGCAACGCCGAACACCGAAATGACCCTTATAGCGGATTTAGACCTGGACTTACTTAAAGACCTGAACTCAACGGGCAGCGTCCGGAATTTGCGCGACCGCCGCAAAGACCTTTACAGTCTGAGTTGGCTTTTGAAAAAGGAAATTACCGATACTGTTTTTTAAAATTTAAACAGCTATATATAAAAAAGCACCGGGCACCACCTGGTGCTTTTTTATTTTGTTTACCGTTGGGTTATTCTATCTCGGGCTAATGATCTTTTAATGATGAGTCCGAGAGGTAAGTAATCAATAGAGAGAATATCCGGCTTAATTTGAATATTTAAACACCTAAGGTTTTGCCGAAATACCCAAGAATTTATACCATTAACTAAAATCAAAAAAATTAAGACTAATACTTAACTTTGCGGCCTATTAAGGCGAACCATGAGTAAAGAAAAACCTTCTATTCCGAAAGGAACCCGTGATTTTAATCCGCAGGTGGTGGTAAAACGTAATTATATTTTTTCGACCATCCGGAAAACTTTTGAAAAGTTTGGTTTTCAGCCCCTCGAAACCCCGGCCATGGAAAACCTGTCGGTACTAACCGGCAAATACGGCGAAGAAGGCGATCAGCTTATATTTAAAATATTAAACTCCGGCGACTATCTTGCTAAAACGTCACTTTCCGATTTTGAACAGGGCAGCAAACCGCTTTTACGAAAAATATCCGAAAAAGCGTTGCGCTACGATCTGACCGTACCGTTTGCCCGCTTTGTGGTAATGAACCGGAACGAAATTACCTTTCCTTTTAAGCGTTACCAGATTCAACCGGTTTGGCGCGCCGACCGCCCCCAGCGGGGACGCTACCGCGAATTTTACCAATGCGATGCCGACGTAGTAGGCACCCGATCGTTACTCTGCGAAGCCGAAATCGTGCTGATGATCGACGAAGTATTAACGAACTTGGGAATTACCGATTTTACCATCAAAATCAATAACCGGAAAGTATTAACCGGTATTGCAGAAGCAATGGGAAATAAAGACCGGGTAGGTGAAATTTGCGTAGCGGTTGATAAACTGGATAAGATTGGACCAGAAGAGGTATTAAATGAATTAAGAAATAAAAGTTTTGATGAGAAAGCTTTAGAAACCCTCCATAATATATTACGCAATAGCCAAACCGATAAAGACTTAGCTCAAGTCTCTTTAGAAAGCAACCTGGATTCATTCCAGAACCACTTTTCGGAAAGTACGGAAGGCTTGACTGGAATTAATGAGTTGAAAGAGGTTGTAAGCTATGTGGAAAAACTAAATAAACCGGCCCTTAACCGGCTTCGGTTCGACCCTACCCTGGCCCGTGGGCTCTCTTATTATACCGGTTGTATTTTCGAAGTAAAGGTAAATAACGTAAATATGGGGAGCATCAGCGGCGGCGGCCGTTATGATAACCTCACCGGTATGTTCGGGCTACCTGATGTATCGGGCGTAGGTTTCTCTTTTGGCGTAGACCGGATTTACGATGTGCTGGAAGAACTAAATTTATTTCAAGCCGCTAGCCAATCCACTACCAGGATCTTAATTTCTAATTTCGATAAACCATCCGAAATTTATTCGCTGCCGCTGCTGCAACAATTCCGGAACGCAGGTATCGCCACCGAGCTTTACCCCGAGGCCGGGAAACTGAAGAAGCAAATGACGTACGCCGATCAGAAAAATATTCCCTACGTGTTGCTGGTCGGTTCCGAAGAAATGCAAAGTGGTTTACTGCAGCTGAAAAACATGCAAACCGGTGAACAAACCGCTCTGCCGGTCGCTGAAATTATCGCTAAACTACAGGATATTTAAAGATGGCCTATATTTTATCTGGTGCCCTGCTGAACCTCGAAAACCTGGAAAAAATATTCCACGAGAAGCCATTAATAGCTTTTGAACCGGACTTCCTGGAAAAAACAACAGCCACTAACAGCCAGGCCAAACCCACGAATACCGCTGCCGCAGAAGCTTTTTTAGCGGCTCATGCCCTGGCTTTCGGTCCGGCAGTTCCCGAAGACGTTACCCGATTGGCGCTGGTGCTGCAACTTTACACCTTTCTGCAAATTGGTAACCAGCCTTGCCGGGCCGAATACCTGCAACGAATATTGGCTTTTCACAACCGGGAAGTTTGGCCTATCGTATCGGAACAGGCTTTGCCCATAAGCCAGTTAGCACAGCTTTGCCTGCCTTTGCTGGGGCAAGGCAAAGTAAGTTTTCAGGGGTATGAGTTAAAAGCGGCCGATGTATTAGATATTTTTAGTTGGGAGCCCCTTTCTTTGTCGGCACCGGAAGTAAATAGCTTTATCGAACAAAATTCGTTTACTTACGCCTACCTGGTTTACCATTTATTTCAGCTACAGCCACTCGTGAACTGGCTTCCCTATTTAATGCAGGTGTTCGACCAAATTTCGGAAAACCCATCGGAACCCCAACCCTTGGTCTGGACCCATTTAACCGAATCATTGCACCTAACCCGCCAGCAAATTCAGAATAATTATACAACACCTTTCGAAAAGCAGAATTTGGCCCAGGTGCGGGAATCGGTGCAGGACCTGTTGCAGGCGCTTACAAAAGTGATGGCCGGAATAGCGGACCTTACAGCCGAAACTTTCGAAAATCTAACCGCCACTTCCGAACCACCGGTTACGACCAGTTTCAACCTGGCTTCCGAATTGGTGCTGTCGCTGCAAAAACAACTTAAACTTACCCTCGCCAATCCCACTGATTCCATTATTCTTAATAAAGATATACGCATTCTGCACCACGAATTTGCGGAGGTTTTGCGGTTAATGGAACAGATAATAGCCCTGGCTTTCTGGTCGGTTACGCAAGTGGGAAAAGTTTTTACCCTTACCACCGGAAATTTAACTTTAAGCACATATTACCACTCCTCTTTCTTCGTTCCTAAAGAAACTGTTTCGGATCAGTTAGAAAAAACTATCGGCTTTATCCGGATTAATTCACCAGCGCCCTTAACTTGAAGAGGTTAATATTTTTAATTATACTGCTCGCTTCGTCTGGGAGCTTGTGGGCGCAGATTAATTCCTGCCCCGACCAGTTTAAAGCTTATAATAGCAGCGGCCAGGAAATAACCCAATTCTGTGTAGGCCAACTCATCCGGTTTAAATCCTGCCTCCCCAATACGGAGGCCGACAAAGAATATTACGATTTCGACAAAAGCAACAACGTAAATTTCTCTACTGATACAACTAAAAGTTTCACCTATACCAAGGCTGGTACTTACACCGTAACCCAGCTTATCAATACCGGCACTATTAGCCAGAAGGAAAGGACTTTTGTGGTGACCGATACACCGCCACCTGCTTTTACGGTTAAAGCCTGTGCGCAAAACCAGGTAAGCGTAACGATAAAAGATACCAATTACGATATTTTCCGGGTAGATTTTTGCGACGGCACCACTTTAACCCTAACTAGAGGCGCCTCTGCACTTCACCAATATGCCGCAGGAGCACCTTTAAAAGTACGCGTAATCGCTTCTTATACTGGCTCTACCTGCTCCGGGCAAGCTGAAGTTGCCGTATCACCCCTGCCTGCACCCAGTGTCCCGGTTTTAGAAAGCAGCAAAATCACCGTTCCGGGTCAGGCCGGTAAAGTGTCTTTAAATATCCGCAACTTGCAACCTGCTTATTTGTACGTCTTGGAGCGTATCACCAACGGTTCCGCTACCCCCATCGACACCCTGAAAAATCCGGCTACTCCCACGCTTACCTATCCTATAAATAACATCAATACCGCTAATCCCATGTGTTTCCGGGTAAGGGTAACTGATAATTGCGGCAGCAACTTAAATTTGAGTTCCGACCTTGTGTGTACCCAACCCTTGGCGGCCGCCACGGGTAATAACCAGGTAATATTAACCTGGCCCGCTTACCCCAACAACAGCAATCAAATCAGCTATGCTTTGTACCGGAATGGTACCTTACTGCAAACGCTCTCTCCCACTCAAAATTCCTATACCGATGCGGATGTGGTTTGCGGCACCAAATATTGCTACTCCCTTACGGCCAATTTAAAAGACAACCGAACGGCCGCTTCTAACGATACCTGCGTCACTGCGGTTACGACCCTGGCTCCGCCCGCCGGCACTTTAAGCAGCACGTTTAATGCCGATAACCAGGTAATTCTGACGTTTAAAGTCCCGGGCAATAACCCCGGAAAATTAATTACTTACCAGAAAAGCACAGCTAACAGTCCTTTTTCTGTGCTGGCAGCAACTGATAAAATCATTTTTACAGATACAGCCATTCCGGATAAGAACCAGTGGTGTTACCAGGCCTTTTATGAAGACAACTGCGGCAAATCCGCAACAATTAGTAATATTACCTGCCCCATTCTTTTAACTGGTTCAATTAGCCCGGATGGTACAATTAACCTGGAGTGGTCAGAATACGTGGGATTTACGCCCGGTGGTGCCCAGTACCAACTAGAACGGGTGGATGCGACCGGCACGGTGTTAAGCGTTACTCCAGTTAGTGGCACTACTTACCGCGAAAAAATTAACAGCCCCGAGCAGCAGCATATTTTCCGCCTGCAAGCCACTCACGTTAACCAGACTGAAAAAACTTATTCGAATATTCTTATACTCCGGCAGGATAATAGTTTCAGAATTCCAACGGCCTTTTCCCCGAACGGCGATGGCCTGAATGATTTCTTCGTAGTAAAAGGTAAAATATTTGGCTCGTTCCGACTCCAGGTGCTGGATCGCTGGGGACAGGTAATATTTGTGAGCACAAACCCCCAAATCGGTTGGAACGGCCAAATTAAAGGCCAGGATGCACCCGTTGGTGTATATGTGTATTCACTTACAACCGCCGACAGCAATGGACGACCCATTAATAAAACCGGTAGCTTTACTTTGGTAAAGTAGTTTTGTCCGAGTTATATTTTTAAATTTGGTTAATGGCTGGCGGTGTTTAATTTTGCAGGTTATCACCCTTTAAAGAAGAAGATTATGTTTGATATGTTTAGTATGATGGGCAAGCTGAAAGAAGTGCAGGCCAAGATGAAGGAAGCCCAGGACAGCCTGCAATTTATTACAGTTACCGCTGAATCGGGCGCTGGCCTGGTTAAAGCCAAGGTAAACGGCCAGCGCAAGCTCATTAGCTTAGAAATAGATGATTCGTTACTACACAAAGACGATAAAGAAATGCTTTCGGATTTGGTAGTAGCTGCGGTAAACAAAGCCATGGACGAAGCCGGCGACAAAGCGAAAGACGAAATAAAACGTCAAACCGAAGGCCTTTTACCTAATATTCCGGGATTAGACCTAAATAATCTTGGTATCTGATTCGGCATCCCAGATTGCTATTGTAATTCTTAACTGGAATGGTCAAAAATTTCTCCAGCAATTCTTGCCCACGGTTATTCAAAATTCGCCGGGTTGCCAGATCGTAGTGGCAGATAATGCCTCTACCGATAACTCTGTAGCTTATTTGCAGCAGGAATTTCCGGCGGTTAGATTAATATTGCACCCGAAGAACCTGGGCTTTTGCGAGGGCTATAACCAGGCGCTTAGGCAAGTGGAAGCCGAATACCTGGTGCTGCTCAATTCGGATGTGGAAGTAACGCCCGGCTGGATAAAACCGGTTATTTCTTTGCTGGCTTCTGATAGCACCCTAGCCGCCTGCCAGCCTAAAATTAAATCGTATTACCACCGCAATTATTTTGAGTACGCGGGAGCGGCCGGCGGATTTATTGATTACCTGGGCTATCCTTTTTGCCGGGGCCGGGTATTTGAAACACTGGAAGAAGACCAAGGTCAGTATAACGACGAAGTGCCCGTTTTCTGGGCTACTGGTGCTTGTCTGTTTATCAAGGCAGCAGCCTTTTGGCGGGCCGGGGGCCTGGAACCTGCTTTTTTCGCCCACATGGAAGAAATAGATTTATGCTGGCGGCTGCAATTGATGGGTTATAAAATTATGTATTGCGGCCACAGCGAAGTTTACCACGTAGGCGGCGGCACGTTGCCTAAAAACAGCCCCCGTAAAACGTATTTAAACTTCCGGAATGGTCTGGCTTTATTGTATAAAAATATTGAGTCAGATAACAAAGTACAAATTCTGCTAACCCGGGTGTTGCTGGATTGGGTAGCGGCTTTCAAATTTCTGGCGACTGGCTTTGGAAAAGATGCCGGGGCAGTGCTGCGGGCGCATTGGCACCTCTGGCAAAACCGTATCTATTGGCAAGAACAGCGAGCCAAAACTGCCCATGACCATCCGCTGGCACCCGGATTGATTTATCCTAAGAGCCTGGTATGGGAATATTTTATAAAAAGAAGAAAGACTTACCGTAAATTAAACGTCCCAAACCGTGCTACGCTGCCGGCGTAAACATTTACGGATATTAAGCCAAAAGGCCAGCATCAGGTACACCACCACCGGTGAACCAAACGTGAGAAAAGATAAATAAATAAAAGAAAAACGGATGCTGCTGGTCGCAAAGCCTAGTTTTTCACCGATTTTTGTGCAGACGCCAAAAGCTTGGGACTCCAGGAAGTATTGTAGACGTTCCATACGGTGTAAAAATAATATGAATTAAAATACTAATACCTGTTTTGGTGGTGTATTTATTTTAAACTTAAACGAACCTGTGCCCTCTATACGAATATTATTTTAATCAGGATATGAAATTAAGGATAATATACATTTTTTCTTTAACGTTTGTATGTGGCCAAATATTACCGGGGTGCACGCTTGCGCGCCTGGAAAAATTAAGTCGCAAACAGCAGGTAACTATCATTCCGCACCAACTGGAAGTGAGCGGCGAAAATGTTTTGTTTGAAGTAAAAGCCCAGGTTCCGCTGAAAATGGTCCAGAAAAAAGCTATTTACGGTCTGGAATTAACCTATCAATACGGGGAAAATAAAGAAGAACCGATTGGCCGGATAGCTTTTAACGCCGGCGAATTTGTTTACGAGAATAAATTACCCACCATTACCCGCCAATTTTCCTTTCCCTATTCTCCCGAAATGAATCCGGGCCACCTGCTGATGCAGGGCGTAATCAGTAATGAAAAACGTCGGGAAAAAAGAACACCCCAGATTGAATTAGCCAAAGGCCTTATAACCACATCCAAACTGGTGGCCCGCAACAACGAGGTAACCTATGAACTTGATAACCCGAAATCACAGGAAAACAACTTTAATACCTTAGCTTTTTACTTCGATAAAGGTCAAACCGAACTGCGTAATTATTTAGGCACCAACGTATCGGTGCTGAATGATTTTATAGAGGCCAATTATAAAACCGAAAGCGTAAAAATAATAGCCGGCACATCGCCCGAAAAAGAAGAAATTCAAAAACCCCGTTTGGCTGCCCAACGTGTGCAAGCGTTGCAAAAATTCTACAAGCATAAATTAGACGTTAGCGACTACCGGAATAACCTCAAAGCCATTGATTTTGAGACGACTACCGTTCGGCCCGGTTGGGATGCTTTCATCAAAAAAGTACAAAACTCCGCCCTGCCGAAAGACGAAATTGAAAAAATACTGGTTATTGTAAACGGAGAAGGCAGCTTTGTAGAAAAGGAAGAAAAATTACAAAAACTGGAATTTTATGAATACCTGGAGCTTTATGTATACCCGGTTCTGCGCTATGCCGAAGTAAAAATTGCTTATACCCCAGTACAGAAAAAGAATTACGAAATTTACCTTTTATCAAAAAAAATAATAGACAAGGAAGCAGATAAGCAGGTCCTAACCGACATAGAACTGCGTTATGCGGCTACCCTAACGCCTTTACTAGCAGAGAAACAAAAAATTTACGAAGCTGCCATCCGCACCACCGATAACTGGCAAGCTTACCATAATCTGGGCGTAGTTTATTTATTAATGGCAAAACAGGAAGTCCGGCCAGCTCTGAAAACTGAATTATTAAAAAAGTCGGCACAAAATTTAATTTATGCGAGTCACCGGAACCCAGCAGCGAATACTTTCTACCACGCCGCTTCGGCGCACCACCTGCGGGGCAATGCCCTGGAAGCGCTGCAGGCTTACGATTATGCTGTGAAATTAGGTGGTTCCAAAGAACTACTTCAAAAAGTTTTTGCCGACAAAGCCGCGCTGGAAATTGAAATAGGTCAGACCGATGATGCCCTTAGCAGCCTGGCTTACGCTGGCACGAGTTATCAGAATTATATAAACAAAGGCCTTTGTTATCTTTTGAAAGAAAATCACGAACAGGCACCCAAATTTTACGAAGCCGCCCTAAAAATCAAACCCAACGATGCACTGGCCTATTATAGTCTGGCCATTATTGCTGCTCGCACCAAGGACGAAAATTTAATGGCTTCTTACTTAAAGCAGGCAGTACAAGCCGATAAAAATTTCGTGACCCGGGCCATCGAAGACCTGGAATTCCGGCCCTATCTGAAAAAAGATTATTTTCAGGCGGCTTTAAAAAGATAACAATAAACCGGTATTACGTAAACCCTAAAATACTTAAGCCCTAAATGGAATTTATCTGAAAAAAGGCTAACTATTTACATTTTTCATTTTAACTTTGACAGATTTGAAAACCAACTAGCCCTTTAAGCTGGAAATATTTATTCGACAACTGATAAACATGCGAACAATACAATTTAGAGAGGCTCTGCGCGAAGCCCTCACAGAAGAAATGCGTCGCGATGAGCGGGTATTCCTGATGGGAGAAGAAGTGGCAGAGTACAATGGTGCTTACAAGGTAAGCCAGGGAATGCTGGATGAATTTGGGGCTGAGCGGATTATTGACACCCCCATAGCCGAATTAGGTTTTGCCGGTATAGGTATCGGCGCAGCCATGAACGGCCTCCGCCCTATCATTGAATTTATGACCTTTAACTTTTCATTGGTTGCCATCGACCAGGTTATAAATTCAGCCGCTAAAGTTATGTCAATGTCGGGTGGCCAGTTTACGGCGCCGATGGTGTTCCGGGGACCAACCGGTAGCGCCGGCATGTTATCGTCGCAACACTCCCAAAACTTCGAAAACTGGTATGCCAACTGTCCCGGTTTAAAAGTAGTGGTTCCCAGCAATCCTTACGATGCCAAAGGCCTGCTTAAATCCTCTATCCGCGACGAAGACCCGGTTATCTTTATGGAATCGGAACAAATGTACGGCGACAAAGGTGAGGTTCCGGAAGAAGAATATTTAATTCCGATTGGCGTAGCCGATATTAAGCATCCCGGAAAAGACGTTACCATTGTTTCCTTTGGCAAGATGATGAAAATTGCCCTGGGTGCTGCTGAACAACTAGAGAAAGAAAATATTTCGGCCGAAGTTATCGACCTGCGTACTGTTCGTCCGATTGATTATAAAACCATTTTAGAATCGGTAAAGAAAACCAATCGCCTGGTAGTGGTAGAAGAAGCGTGGCCTTTGGCTTCGATATCTTCCGAGATAGCATTTCATGTGCAGCATAACGCTTTCGATTACCTGGATGCGCCGGTAAAACGCGTAACCTGCCGCGATGTGCCCTTGCCCTACGCTCCTACCCTGATTGAAGCGTCGCTCCCCAACATAGAGAGAACAATTAAAGCTGTAAAATCGGTTTTGTATAAAAAATAAAATTCCATCTATAGGATTATGTAAAAGCAGAAAGGTGGCTGAATATTCAGCCACCTTTCTGCTTTTAC
>JAQBNV010000379.1 GCA_028288395.1 Adhaeribacter sp.
GGGCACAATCGTTACTAATGATTTAAAATAATACCAGTGATGCCCGTTAAATCAGAGGCCGAACCGATGTCTTCGATTTGCAGGCCACCATTCTAAACCAGTTGGGTATGGACCACGAGAAACTCACCTATGCTTTCCAGGGCCGCAATTTCCGGCTGACCGATGTACACGGGAAAGTTATTAATGAAATTATTGCCTGATTTGGCACAAAGCAATTATCTTTTTACTAATACCAAATTGCCCAAACTATATTCCATCGAAAAATACAGGAAAGATAGCCTTGTAAGCTATTAATTATCTATGGAAGGATGTAAATGAAATATGGCATTAAACAACTAAAAATAAATATAATTTAAAACAAACCTTTTATTCGGTGCTGGAACTGCCAAACGAAGATAAAAAATTATTCACGTCGCATGTCTTTCTTTTATTCAAAAGCTTTTTGCGGTGAGTGTCATACCAAAGCGCATGAACAAGGTGCCATACTGCAGGTAACTTAAACCCGGTAGGTTTTGAAACCTACCGGGTTCGCTTCACTTTTTAGGTCAGCTTTACGGCAGGTTGTAAATGTGAAATGGTATTAGTTAACTTGGGTATTATTTTCCGCGATATCCATATCTCGCTATGGCTGGGGTTAAAGGCCATAGTTTGTGATTAACTCATTACAGTAGCTCTTATTTTTAGCAGCATCTCCTGTATTCTCGGGAGGCCATCCTTATAAATTAGCCTGCATGGTACCGTATTTAATCAAATAACTCCGGAAAATTTATAGCTAATATTAGTCTGAATGAATTTGTTTCTTATCAACCCCATTCAACCATTAATTGATTATAGCTTAAACTAAAATTTTATAAAAAGAATAGCTACCATTGTGAATAAATTTCAGAATGGCTCTTAAGGCAAACTAAACCTTACTCGGCAAAACGAATATCTTTAATGCGGAGCTGCATCGTAATACTGCCCCGGTAAACGTTTTCTTCTACGCAGTAGCAAATATCAAACGGAATGCCCTTAAGGATGCGGGGGTAATAATCGGCCATACCAAACGCGATGGCGTCGATAGGATGGCTGTCTTCCTGCATAATTTTAAGTTTCAGGTGGGTTTCGCCTACCACCCGGCACGCACCCGTATCAAACACGCACTCCGACATAAAAACCGGTCCCATGTTGCCCGGGCCAAAGGGCTCCATTTGCTTAATAATTTTTAGAAAGTTAGGGGTAATCTGTTTTAACCGGATAGGCGTATCTATCTCTATTTGAGGTATAAGCTGTTCGGCGGTAATGGTACGGCTAACGACTGCCTCAAACCGCTCCCGAAAAGCCGGAATATTTTCGACGGGCAAGGTCAAACCGGCTGCGTACATGTGCCCGCCAAACTGTTCGAGTAAATCGCTGCACTCCAGGATAGCGCTGTGCACATCAAAACCATGCACCGACCGCGCTGAACCAGAAGCCTTGCCGTTAGACTGGGTTAAAATAATAGTAGGGCGGTAATATTTTTCGATACAGCGGGAAGCCACAATACCTACCACGCCCTTGTGCCAGGTTTCCTTAAACAACACCGTAGAACGCGACCGGCGCATTACCTCATCCTGCTCTATCATCAGCAGGGCTTCTTTCGTAATGCTGGTATCGTGGCCCCGGCGTTCCTTATTGGTCTTGTCAATAATATCGGCTTTGGCAAAGGCTTCTTCTTTGGTGCTGGCCAGCAACATGTGCACCGAGCGTTTGGCATCGCCCATACGGCCGGCCGCATTGATGCGGGGCGCAAAGCCAAACACGATGCTGTTAATATCTAGTTCGCCGGTGAGGGCGGCTAAATCTCTTAATGCTTCTAATCCGGGCCGCAACGGCGCACCCGAATTAAGCTGTTGCAGGCCAAAATAAGCGAAGATACGGTTCTCGCCGGTAATAGGCACAATATCGGCCGCAATACTTACCACCAGTAAATCCAGCAACCCAAAGAGTGGCTCCGGGTCCAAATCGTTGTGCTGGCAAAAACCCTGCATAAATTTAAACCCTACCCCGCAACCCGATAGCTCTTTGTAAGGATACGGGCAATCGCTGCGTTTGGGGTCCAGCACCGCCACCGCGTCCGGAATAGTTGTATCGGGTAAGTGATGGTCGCAAATAATAAAATCAATGCCTTTGGATTTCGCGTAGGCTACTTTCTCCATCGATTTAATCCCGCAATCGAGGCTAATTACCAGGGTAAAATTGTTCTCAGCGGCCCAATCTACTCCCTGCACCGTAATGCCATAACCCTCTAAGTCGCGGTTGGGAATATAAATATCGATGTTGTTGACGTAGCTGCGCAGGAAACTAAAGACCAATGCAACCGACGTGGTACCATCTACATCGTAATCGCCGTAAATCAGTACTTTCTCGTCGCGGTGAATGGCCTCGTTCAGCCGGTCAACTGCTTTGTCCATGTCCCGGATTAGGAAGGGATCGTGCAGATCGTCGAGCGAGGGACGGAAGTATTTCTTTGCTTCCTCATAATTGCACACTACGCGCTGGCATAAAACAGTAGCTAAGGTTTCGCTAATGAGCAAGCTTTTGGCTAGAGCGCTCACCGTCTCCTGGTCAGGGGTTGGCTTTAATACCCATCTTTTCTCCATGTTGCTGCTTCGTTCGTGTGCGGGATTACAAAAGTAATTAATTAAAGAAGAAATTCGCGCTACAAGTTCCGCTTAAATCCGGGAGCTTAATCAAATAATTTTTAATTTTGGCTAATTAATTTTAAATCAAGGTATTGAAAAAGCTACGTAATTTTTATGACAAATGGAAAGACTATATCCAGACCGACCTGCTGATGTATGTGTTCTTCATTGTGTTTCTCCTGATATTATTTATCTTCTTCCGCGATTAATTTAACAGTTGCGTCTTCCTTTATAAATCAGGCATAAAAAAGCCTTCTCCTTAAACCAGAGAAGGCTTTGCCTGGCCAGTAGCCGTTTTTTCTATTCAGTATTATTTTCGGTTGCCGTACCACCCACATGGCCGTGGTAGCCGGTACCGGTAGGCGCGCCTAAGTCACCGCCCGATTCGTGGGCGGTACCTAACCCGCCGGTACCGCCCGCGGCGCCCGCCATTGCGGCCGGGTGCACCGGGTCCTGATCGGCTTGCTGGGTTTCGGCGTTGCCGCCCGGCGAAAAGCCTTCGTTCGCTTCGCTTTCTTTTTCCACTTCTTCCAAGCGCCGCTGCATGGCTTTCATACTCTCGTCCATTTCTTCTATTTTTTTGTCCATCGCCGTAATTATTTTGTTTAAATAATATTTCCTGCTGCTGGTTTACGCGATTATTAACCGCCTGTAGCCGGAATAAATACGCATTTTAACTTAAAAAAACTTGCCGCAAGCAAAATGACTTGGTTCTGATTAGCTTTTATTACTTTGAATTTGTACCACCCGCTCGTTTTTATTATTCCGCACCTTGGCGGGCAATGCGGCTAATATTTCGGCCTGCAGTACTTCTACCAACCGTTTTTTTACGTAATCGCGGTGCGTTACCAGGCTCACTTCACGCACGGGCGCAGGCTGATCAAAATAGCGCACCAGCATTTGCTGTTTCGCCGAGAAATCTAAAGTGGCCAGTTCCGGAATAATCGTAATGCCATTGTCTTGTTCTACCATGCGCCGCAACGTTTCAATGCTGCCGGCTTCGTACTCAAAGGCTTTTCCTTCAGGCAGCGCGCTCCGCAGTTCGCACAGATTTAATATTTGCGACCGGAAACAATGGCCTTCTTCCAGGAGCCAGAGCATTTTCAGGTCAATATCGGCTGGCAATACGTATTTCTTCCCGTACAGTGCATTTTCTTTAGAGACGTAAGCCACCAGTTCCTCATAAAACAAAACCCGCTCTTTCAGGCTGTGGTCCTGGAGCGGCGTTACCAGCAGCCCCACATCCAGCTTGTTCTGTTTCAGGCAGGAGGCAATATTTTCGGTGGTTAGCTCGGTTATTTTAAGTTTTACCTTTGGGTATTTCTGCAGAAATTCTCGCAGAAAAAGAGGCAATAAATACGGCGCCAGCGTAGGAATTACGCCCAGACGCAGTTCGCCGGCTATTTCGCCTTTCTTGTCGCTGATTATTTGTTTTATCACCTGCGCCTGTCTTAGCAATAGCCGCGCCTGCTGAATAATTTCTTCGCCTACTTCGGTGGGTACCACGGGCTGCTTACTCCGGTCGAATAATTTCACGCCCAATTCTTCCTCCAGCTTCTGAATCTGCATACTCAGAGTAGGCTGCGTTACGAAAGACTTTTCGGCGGCCGTAGCAAAGTGCCGGTAAGTATCAACGGCTACAATATATTCTAACTGAACAAGGGTCACTTTTGAGAATTATGAATTAGAAATTATGAATGAAGTAAAACAGCTCATTGCCTTGGCATGCAGCATAACGAAAAAGAAAGCAGGGCAGTCCATTAATCACCGTAAACCAGGACTAAATATAGACAAAAACTATAACATGTTAAATACTATTGATTTGATTGATGAGCGAATTAGCCAGAAGTTTGCAACACTTAAAAGAATTCAACCCTTGCCAAAGAGCAAACCATGGAAGAAAAAGCTAAAACCCACCGATTAACCACTGCCTCAGGCATACCTTATACCCAACACGAAGACTCTAAAACAGTTGGCCCGCGTGGTCCTATTTTGCTCGAAGATTTTATTCTGCACGAAAAACTAGCCCACTTTAACCGCGAGCGCATACCGGAGCGGGTGGTGCATGCCAAAGGCGCCGGGGCTTATGGTAAATTTACGGTTACCCACGATATTACTAAATATACCCGCGCTAAAATATTCAATCAGCTTGGCAAAGAAACACCTCTATTCCTGCGCTTTTCTACGGTAGGCGGCGAGAATGGCTCGGCCGATACTGAACGCGACCCACGCGGTTTTGCGATTAAATTTTATACCGAAGACGGCAATTGGGATTTGGTAGGCAACAACACCCCGGTATTTTTTATCAAAGACCCCAAAAAATTTCCGGATTTTATTCATACCCAAAAACGCGACCCGCGCACGCATACCAAAAGCGCGACCATGATGTGGGATTTCTGGAGCCTGAACCCCGAAAGCCTGCACCAGGTAATGATTCTGATGAGCGACCGGGGCACGCCTTACGGCTACCGCCACATGCACGGCTTTGGCAGCCACACTTTCTCGTTTATCAATGCCAGCAATGAGCGCCATTACGTGAAGTTCCATTTTAAAACCTTGCAAGGCATTAAAAACTTTAACGATGCCGAAGCCGCAGCCATGAAAGGCCAGGATCCGGATTTTGCGCAACGCGATCTGGTAGAAGCCATCGACCGGGGCGATTACCCGCAGTGGGCCCTGAAAATACAGGTATTGACCGAAGCTGAAGCCAAGACTTACAAATGGAATCCGTTTGATTTAACGAAGGTATGGTCGCAGAAAGATTTCCCCCTTTTAGATGTGGGCATTCTGGAACTGAATCGCATCCCTAATAATTATTTTGCCGATGTAGAGCAATCGGCGTTTGCCCCGGCGCACGTGGTAGATGGCATTGGCTATTCGCCGGACCGGATGCTGCAGGGCCGCCTGCTGTCTTACCCCGATGCGCAACGCTACCGCATTGGTGCTAACTACGAGCAACTGCCGGTTAACCGCTGCCCCTATGCCGTAAATAATTACCAGCGCGATGGCTCCATGCGCTACGACAGCAACGGCGGCAGCGCGCCCAATTATTTCCCGAACAGCTTTGACAATATTTACCCCGACGAGCAATACCAGGAGCCGGCCCGTGAATTAGAAAGCTCCGTAGCAGGCTGGTTTGACCGGAACGGTGAAAACGAAAACGACCATTATACCCAGCCCGGCGATTTATTCCGCCTGATGACACCCGACGAGCAGCAAGCAATAATCCGCAATATTATAGGCGCTATGAGCGGCATCGCCGGCGAAAAACGGGCTTTGATTATTAACCGGCAGTTGTGCCATTTCTTCCGGGCCGATATAAGCTTGGGAATTGGTGTAGCCATGGGCCTGGGCATCAACATCGAGAGCCAGGCGATGCAGCACGCCATCAGCGGAAACTAATTTACTACTGCATATACAAGCAAGCGGCGGGAACATTTCCCGCCGTTTCTTTTTTATACCTCTTATACCTCGTAAATATAATGCGGCAACTGATGCATCCGATTTAGGATTGGTTTAGCCACGTTATAAACTTTTACGCCAGCCGAGGTCTGGCCTTCCAAAGTGCCTACGTGGGCATGCCCGTGAAAAACCGCTTCTACGTCCCGGCGGTTAATGGGCTCTACCAGCCGCGACGAACCCATAAAAGGCCATATTTCGTGGGGTTCGCCCTCAATGGTTTCCTTAATGGGCGCGTAGTGCATCACCACAATTTTTTTCATATCCTCATCGTAGTGATTTTCGAGGTGGGCCAGCGCCCGGTCCAGCTTTAGGGCCTCGTCTACGGCTTCCTGCACAAACGATTTAAACATCTGTTCGCCAAACATCGAGAGCATATACCGGCCAAAGCCACCGCCAAAGCCTTTTATGCCGGCAAACCCAATATTATTAATAACCACCGCC
>JAQBNV010000381.1 GCA_028288395.1 Adhaeribacter sp.
AGCGTCCTTTAATACAAAACCGTTTTTTCCCGTCATATTGCTGAAAGCGGCATATTGCCGGCGTTTTGCCCGGAGAGATTAAATAACGAAAGGTGCTTTGGGCGCCTTTCGTTATTTTTCGGCAAGACGGTTTTAACTGGCGGCTTTATTCCGGCTCCTGGCAGTGTTGGCAACTTTGCCTGCAATGGGCAAAAAGCGGGTAGCACGGCCTGGCAGGCAAGCCGCCGGATAATTTGTAAATTATTTTTTCCCTTCTCTGAAATATTAAACTTATTATTGCCTTTTTTCCGGGTAATTAAACTTAAACCAACGCGGCTGCACATGAAAATAGGATTAATAGGCTTAGGCAAAATGGGCTATAACTTAGCCCTGAACCTCCAAAACCACCAACACGAAGTAGTGGCTTACGACATAGCCAAAGAAAATATCGACCGGATATCCGGCGAAGGCGTTACACCGGCTTACACCCTGGCGGAGCTTACCGAAAAACTAACCGACCGCAAGGTAGTCTGGATAATGGTACCTGCCGGCGAAGCCGTCGACAGCGTTATTACACAATTATTACCGCACCTTAACCCCCGCGATATTATCATCGATGGTGGCAACTCTAACTACAAAGACTCCGTGAAGCGGGCTGCTCAACTGCAGGCCGCCGACATTGATTTTCTGGATTGCGGCACCAGCGGCGGCCTCAGCGGCGCATTGCACGGTGCCTGTACCATGATTGGCGGCGACCCGGCGGTTTTTGCTTACTGCGAAGAAATATTCCGCGATGTGTCGGTGGCGAATGGTTACCAGTATACCGGCAAATCGGGCAGCGGCCATTTTGTAAAAATGGTACACAACGGTATTGAATATGGCATGATGCAGGCCATAGCCGAAGGTTTTGATGTGCTGCACAAAAGTGAATTTGATTTGGATTACGAAGCAGTAGCCAAAGTCTGGAATCACGGCTCGGTGGTGCGGAGCTGGCTGATGGAACTGGTACAAAATGCCTTCGGCAAAGATCCCAACCTCGACGCCATCAAAGGCATTATGCACTCGTCGGGCGAGGGCCGCTGGACAGTAGAAACCGCCCTGGATTTAGGCGTTGCCACCCCGGTAATAGCGCTATCGCTGCTGATGCGCTACCGCTCGCAGGAACAGGACACCTTTTCGGGCAAAGTAGTAGCCGCGCTGCGCAACGAGTTTGGCGGCCATGCCGTGGAAAAAGCCGATTAACTTTATTCTAATATTTCTACAATACAAAAGCGAGATCACCCCTTGGGTGATCTCGCTTTTGACTTTAAGGCACCTGACCGGGTTACTGCATCAGGCGTTGAGCCACTCTTTAAACCGGGTAACCTTATCCAGGCTTACAAATACTTCGCTGCCGGGAGTAGGCTGTAACTCCAGTTGCAGCTTGCTTTTGGGGTATACATGAATATTTTCGATAGCCGAAAGTTTTACAATAAACTGCCGGTTTATCCGGAACCACACTTTGGGGTCGAGCTGCTCGCATAATTGATCGAGGCTGAAATCGACGGGATATTTGGCCTTCTTTTCGGTTACGAGGCATACGATGCCTTCGTCGGCGTGGAAGTAGGCCACTTCTTCAATCGGGATGGTTTTAATTTTCTGACCGGCCACAATCGAAAAACGGCTGCGGTATTCGGGTTCTTTCTTCCGGATAATCTGGTACAGTGCCTGCATATCCACGGGCGGTACTTCGGTGGGGTTTACCAATGCCCTGTATTTTTCCAGGCTCCGCTCCAGTTCGTCCAAGGTTATGGGTTTTAATAAATAATCAATGCTATTGAGCCGGAAAGCTTTTATGGCGTATTCGTCGAAGGCAGTGGTAAAAATAATAGGCGATTTTACCTGTACCTGGTCGAAAATACTGAAGCTCAGGCCATCTTCCAGGTGAATATCCAGGAATATTAAATCAGGGTCGTCGTTGTTATTCAGCCAGGCCACCGAGGTTTCTACCGATTCCAGTTTGGCCAATACTTCTATGGTTGGGTCCAGCTTCAGAATCATGCTTTCCAGCCGAAACGCTGCCAATTCCTCATCCTCTATAATTACAATATTCATGTTTTATCTTTTAACTACTTCGGTCCGGTTTGTATTTTTATATAAATCACGCGGGCGTATTTAGTCCACAACCCTTACCCGGCGGGCTAAACCGCTATGTGTATTGCAGCAGCGGAATTTTAGTAACATAGTTCTGGCCTTCGATGCCAAAATGCGTGGGTTTATCGGTCAGGTAGCCGTAGCGGTTCGAAATATTGCGCAAGCCCACCCCCGTAGATATCATTTTATCGTCGCGCACCTGCAGGTTATTCGTTACGCAGAGGTAATTATTTTCATCTATAAAAATATCTATCTGGAGCGGCGACTTTTTCGACAGCACATTATGCTTGATGGCATTCTCGATAAGCAGCTGTAGCGTAAGGGGGGGCAACAACCAATGCAGCCGGTCGGTGGGTAAATTAATATTTAATTTAAGTTTGTCTTTAAACCGGATATCAATCAGAAACAGGTAAGCGTAAATAAAATCGAGTTCGGTTTTAAGGGGCACCATGTCGTCGGCTTTGTGTTCCAGCACGTAGCGGTACGCTTTGGAGAGCTTTTCGGTAAACTTTTCGGCCATGTCGGGGTCCAGCGGAATAAGCGAGGTAAGCACGTTCAGGCTGTTAAACAAAAAGTGCGGATTAACCTGACTTTTAAGCGTATCGAACTGTGCCTGGGCAATTTCTTTCTGCATTTTTTCGGCCTGAAGGCTGGCCTGGTGAATATTTTTGAAAATATGAAAACTGGTAAGAATGCCGTAGTACAACGCCGACACCAGCACCAGCATAATAAAACGCAAACGCAGCTCGGCGGCATCGTCCAGCGGACTAATCAGAATATCGCCCAGGAGTAATTTAGAAGGAATAAAACAGACCACCAGGAATACCAGCAAACTGTATATTTTAAACAGCAACAGCCCGACCAGGTATTTTTCAGCGTTCATCTGCCATTTCGGGAAACGCCGGTCCAGCAAAGAAATAATGCGGATATAGCCTTCGTAAAACAAGAAAAACATAACAAAGGCATTCGCTAAATCAAAGAGCAGGTGATTGGTCTGGTAAAAAAAGTAGCCGAACAACAGGTACGCCAGCAGAAAAGTCCAGGCAAAGGAGAGCACCAAAGCTGCACCGGTTTTAAAAGCTAAATGCTGCATCATCACGTTCGTTCTTCTTCGCATTAACTTCACTTTCATCCGGCGGTTAGGGTATTTTACATAAGAATATTGGCATTCCGAAATAAGTTAAAAGTTCTGCCGGTGTTAACCAAATACTTTCTTAGAATGATTACCGTTGGCAAGCGGCAGTTATTAAAATATTATCGGTCTGTTGTTTTCTTTGGGCCAACCCGCCACCTATTTATCGGGAAGCCTTCCACCCGCGCCAGCTGGCAGGTACCGATGAAAGGATGTTTCGGACCGCCGGCTAGTTGAAAACCGGCCATTATCAACCGGTGTAAGGAACACTTCGTTAATACAGAACCAGACTAAAGAGCAATATTTCCCTTAGCCTGACGGTATGGTATGCCGCCTTGCTTCCGAAACAGGGAGCCGGTACCAGTACCGGAAAAATCTATCCGGTGGGGATTTCATTTTCCGATCGCCGGTTCACCAAACACAACAAACATAAACAAGTAGCTATTTGTATTTATACCAGCGTTTTAAAATTATCTGCCGGTTTAATTAATATTTTTAAAGATTTCTTTTTATATATTTTCGTTATCTTGTAATAGCGCAAATAAAACCGGCGAATCCGTTATTTT
>JAQBNV010000386.1 GCA_028288395.1 Adhaeribacter sp.
CCGGTACCCGTTGTACGCGGTGCACCCCCGATTCAAATTTTAATTTACCATAAACATCTTCGCCCGAAATACTGCTGATAATCTCTTTAAAACCACCGGAAGTACCTTCCTGGGCATCAATTAATTCCATTTTCCAGCCCTGTTTTTCGGCGAAGCGGGAGTACATGCGGTGTAAATCGCCGGCAAAAATAGAAGCTTCGTCGCCCCCGGCACCTGCCCGGATCTCGATAATAATATCTTTGCTATCGTTGGGATCTTTGGGAATGAGCAGGTTTTTGATCAGCTCTTCCATCTCTTCCTGCCGGGGCAACAGGTCATCGAGTTCTTCTTTGGCCATTTCCCGGAATTCTTCGTCTCTTTCGGTAGCGACTACCTGTCGGGCGTTTTCGATGTTGCTGAGCAGGCTCTGATATTTTCTATATTCAATTACAATTTTTTCGAGGTCTTTATACTCTTTATTCAGCGACTTGTATTTCTTCATATCGCTCATTGCGTCCGGCTGAATAATTTGCCGGCTGACCTCCTCAAATCGCTCTTTTATCGCTTCTAATTTATCTAACATTTCTTCAAAACTTGGGTTTACACTACAAAGATAATAAATAACATTTGTGTTTGCTTATAAGTTGCTTTGCAGTAGAATAGGTTTTTGCGGTACGAATAATTGCCGGGCGATAACCTAAATCAAAGCAGGCTTTTTAACTTGCACTGTTTTTCTCTTAAATGAATATCTATGCGTAAAATTGCCCTGGCATCTGCTGTTTTTCTGGGATTGCTGCTTTGGTTCCTGCTTTTCTTTCGGCCTGCCCCTTTGCCGGAGCGCCAATGGCTGGAAGCAGAATCGGAAATGCACAAAGTGAAACGAATAACCCAACATCAGATTGAGGACGAAGCCAGGCGCGTGGGCGATAGCCTGGTTAGCGTAGCCGACAGTTTGCTGCACGCACGTCTGGCGGCCCTCGGAACGGACAATGTGGCGGCGGCACTTAAACAATACCCGCCTCAGCAATACCCCGAAGTGCAGGCCATTGCCCGGAAATATACCGCCACCCCAAGCCGGACCGGCCAAAAATTATCACCAGCCGCCCAGGTAAAGCCGGCTGGGCAAACCGAAATATTATATACCAAAGGTATTTATTTAAACAATGCGCTATGCCTGCAATGCCACGGTGTAGTAGGCCCGGAAGTTAGTGAAGCAACCCTGGCCACCCTGCAACAAGCTTATCCGGGCTTTAAAGCCACCGGGTTCAGAACCGGCGAAGCCATTGGCAGCTGGCAGATTAAAATGGCCCGCCATCCTATTCTGGAAAACCTGAGCCGGAGCAGCCGTAAAAGCTTACGTCCGCAATAATTGATTATTTTAGTATATATTAAACGTTTGGGGCTTATCTTTGCGGCGACAAAGGAATAAAGATGCATTCTATAAAAAAAGAATCAATCTTATCCCCATTTTCAAGTATCAATAACTTTAATATTATGGCAATTATCCAAGCATCCGATTCTGATTTTAATACTATTCTGTCGCAAAACGAAAACGTGGTGGTTAAATATTACGCCGATTGGTGCGGCAACTGCCGGTTATTTTCGCCTAAATTCAAGCGTCTGTCAGAGAGTGAGCAATTTAAAAATATGGCCTTTTTAGATGTAAACGCGGAAGTAAGTCCGGAAGCCCGGAAAGTGGCCGGGGTAACCAACCTGCCGTTTTTTGCCGTGTTTAAGAATGGCGTTTTGGTTGATACCGTAGCAGCCAGCAAAGAAGAAGCCGTGGTAAATTTAATTAACAAACTGAACTAAGCTTTATGAAAATACCCGCTATAAAAAAATTAGTAGAAACCCAATCCATCGCCGCGTTGCGCCACGCCGAAGAACTGCTGCTGGAAGAACAGCAACCAGATTTTGAGATTGAAGGAGCTGATGAAGGAGAGCAGCTAACGCACGTATTTGGCGCTATCTGGATTTTGAATCACATGCAGGACCACGGCACTGACTTTAAAACCGCCCTGCGGGAGTTTACCCAAAAAGTGCGCGTTTCGATAAACTAAGAAGCCCGCCCTGGATTTGAAAGCCGTTTGGAAAGAACTTAACTTTCTAAACGGCTTTTTTATATTAATCCGGCAGGTTTAAATGCGGTTATGAGCAAAAAAGTTTTCGGCCTGCTTCGCGCCAATATCGGTGCAGAGGCCCCGTAGGTAATACAAAAAAATACTCCGGAATACTTCGGCCAGATTAAAACGGTCGGGCGGAAACAAGACCGGGTTAAGCAACATATTAAGTTGCTCCATAATAATTTTCGTTACCAGTTGAATATTAATATCCTGCCGGAAATTACCTTCCAGAATACCTTTGTTGATAATGCCGTGAATTTGGGGATAAGAGTAGGAATACAAATGCTCCATCACAATTTTCCACGCTGCGGGGTAGTTTTGCTGGAGATGCAAGTAATATAACGGGTTTATTTCTTTAACCTGGTTTATGCCATCAATTAATAAATGCATGATATCAACCACCGCGTTTGGCGATTGGGCTAATAACCCTTTGTGTACGTGGCGTTGCACCGCCAAATCATATTCTACTACCTGGTTAACCAGGTCGGGGATACTCCGGAATATTTCGCGAAAAGTAGCCTGCGAAATATCCAGTTTGTTCAGGATATAAGCTTCGGTCAGATTATCTAAGCCTTCCCGTTTAAAAAGAATTTGTGCTTCCTGTATGATTGTCTCTTTCAGTGTCATGCTGCTGCCAGTAGCGATCTGGTGGGATTGCAAAGTTAACTTTTTAAAGAATACAGGGGGCAAAAAAATCGTTTACCAACGCCGGTAATTTCCACTGGTAATATTGGCTACCAGTAGGTAAGGTAGCAACCTTTTACACAATTCTATTATCCTGATAAATAATCTCTGGCAAAAGGAAAAAGCGAAATAGGATAGTACGGGAAACAGATAAGCTTTTAAAATCGGAAAAATAAAAAGCACAAGCAACTTTATTTAAGCTACTTGTGCCTCGCGGTAGTAATAAACACCGTTTATTTACCACCTATTATAAATATATTGGCCGCTATAGGTAAAATCCGGGCGACCACCACCAATATTTACTGACCGGGTCTGGCTGGTGGGATAATCGTCGGCGTTGTAGGTATAAGGGTAGCGTTCACGGCCTACCAACTCGGAGCCATCTTTTGCCTGGGCATATTTTACGCCCGGGTTATTCACCCAACTGGTAACCTGCGGCAGGTAAGGGAAAGTTGCCAGAAAAGGAATGTCCGCTTTTTTATTATCAAAATTCTCGAAAAAAATCTTTGTAGAGAGCTCATACTGGCCGGTACTGTTATTTTTAAAATAATTTTCCAGCGTTACCAGGTTCCCCCGGGCATCGTATTTATAAATATCTTTCTGGTATTCCGTTTTATTATTATTTAAATCAACTTTAAAGGTTACCCTTGCTTCTACCTTATTATCTGCCCGGTAGGTATAGTGGTATTCTTTAAGCGGCCGCTCCAGCTTATCGTTTTCAATAGCCTTATCCAGCAGGTTGCCCTGGTAAAAAAATAACACGTTGCCGTGCACATTACTCGTCTCTTTTAC
>JAQBNV010000037.1 GCA_028288395.1 Adhaeribacter sp.
TCAGCAAACTTTTTTTGCGCAGCACTTGCCGGCGCTTACTGATGTAAAACCTTCTGCTGATGCCACCTGGAAAATAACAGATTTTTTAGAGCAACTGATATTTTCTGCCGTAGCGGCCTATAAACAACCCGTAAAAATTTAAAAAGATGAACTTAGCCTTTATACCTGCTATAAACAACCTGTTTAGTCGGTTAAACGACCTGCCGGCCGTTCCTCACTTTCCCGATGAAAGCCTTTATTCTCCGGCCGAAACCGCTTTAGGAATTACTGACTTTTTAGGGTATTTACAGGAAGCTGGCAGCAAACAAAAATTATTTTTCTTGTTATCAGAGCCGACCGTAAGCGAACTGGAGAAGCTACTGGCAAGGATTAAATCGCCGGTTATGGTTTGCCAGTTGATAGACGATAACGTGGTGCCGGTGGTGCTCCAACGACGGGGAAAGGTCTATGAGGTGTACCGGTTTACGTCGCCTATTCCGGAAAAACTGGTACAGAAATCGGTAGAAGATATATTAAATAATGTCTGCCTGATACCAGACCGGGCCGAAAATCAAACTTATCTGCTTACCTGCCTAGTGCATCAACCGGCCGCTCCTGCCCCTACCCGGGAAGGCAAAAAAGCCACGCATCTGGGCCGTCTGTTTCAATTGCTGGCCGTTGAAAAAAAGGAAATCGGGTACATCTATATTTATGCCGCTATTGCGGGTATTATTAGTCTATCGTTACCCCTGGGCATCCAGAGTATTATTGGTTTTGTTTCGGGGGGCCAGATGTCTACTTCCATTGTGGTGCTGATAGGCTTCATTGTGCTGGGTATGCTGGCGGTAGGAGGCTTGCAGCTCATGCAGGTATGGCTCGTAGAGAATTTGCAGCAACGCCTCTTTAGTCGCCTTTCCTTCGATTTTGCACACCGGGTGCCGCGCCTGCAACTCGAAAGCTTGCATGCCGAGCAGCCCGTGGAACTCATGAATCGCTTTTTTGAAACCCTGACTTTGCAAAAAGGCATTGCCAGAATATTACTCGAATTTAACGCCGCTATCCTGCAAATTATCTTCGGGTTAATCTTGCTATCGTTGTACCACTCGTCTTTTATCTTTTTCGGTATTTTTTTAGCCACTACGCTCACCCTGATAATTTATTTTACCAGCGGCAAAGGCATCGATACAAGCTTAAAAGAATCTAAATACAAATACCAGCTGGTGAGCTGGCTCGAGAGCATGGCCCGGGCACTGTATACTTTTAAACTGGCGGGTTACTCTAACCTGAGTATGCAAAAAACCGACTATATCACCAGTAACTATATTCTGGCCCGCCGTCAGCACTTTAGCGTGCTCATGACCCAGTATCTGAGCTTTATCTTATTTAAAGCCCTGATTACCGCCGGCCTGTTAATTCTGGGCTGTGTATTGGTATTGCAGCGGCAAATTAATATCGGGCAGTTTGTCGCTTCCGAAATTATCATAATTTTAATAATGAACTCCATTGAAAAGATTATTCTGAAGCTGGATGGGGTATACGATGTGCTCACCGGTTTGAAAAAAATAACCGCTGTAACCGAACTGCCGCTGGAAGAATCGCATGGCTTGAAAATAAACGAGAATGATGGTGCTCCGGGTCTGGCCGTACTAGCCGCCGGGCTCTCGTACAAAGGCCCCTTTGAAGCCCAGATAAGTTTAAAAAATATAGATTTTAAAATTAATGCTTCAGAAAAAGTATGTTTAACGGGCTTTAGTGATGCGGGTAAATCAACCCTGGCTCAATTATTATTGGGTTTGGTCCCGGGCTACCAGGGCCGGCTGGCCTTCAATAACTCATCTTTCCGCGACCTGGATATTGTGAGTTTGAGAAGCCAGATGGCCGCCGTTATTGCGTCCGACCAAATATTTGAAGGCACGCTGCTCCAGAACATTACTTGTGGTGAACCAGGAATTACTACGGACGAGGTAGTGAATGCCCTGGAAATAACCCAGCTTTCAGCTTACGTGCAAAACCTGACCCAAGGGCTGCATACCGCTTTAACCGGTACGGAGTGGCAACTGCCCCGCAGTATTGTGTCTAAGATAATGCTGGCCCGTTGCCTGGTACGCAAACCCAAATTTATTATTCTGGATAATAATTTACTGGCTATAAAACGGTCCGAAAAAATAAGCATGTTTAAAACCATTCATCAGCAGCTAAAATGCACCCTCATTATTATTTCGCACGATAAGAAAATAATGCAGTTCTGCGACCGGGTACTCTTAATGCAGCGAGGCACCATTACTCACCAGGGCACCTACGCCCAAATACAACCTTATTTACCTATTCAGGATATAACCGAAACCAACGCGTAAATATGGCACCTGTTTTTCATAAAGATCAACCTAAAACGATGGCGGGCGTGCATTACACCACAGCCGATTTACTTAAAACAACTTCCATTGGCCACACCATGGCTTATTGGTGCAGCGGCATATTCCTGGTATTGGTTCTGGCGCTTTTTCTGCCCTGGACCCAGAATATCCGCTCTAATGGTACCCTCACCGCTCTAAACCCTTCTGAACGGCCCCAAACCTTGCAAAGCATTATTTCGGGCCGAATTGAAAAGTGGCACGTGCAGGAAGGGCAGTTGGTGCAGAAAGGCGATACTATAATCAGTATTTCGGAGGTGCAAGATAAATATTTCGACCCCCAGTTACTGCTGCGGCTAACCGAACAGATAGAGGCCAAAGGTGGGAGTTTGCGGGCCACCAAAGAAAAAGCCCAGGCC
>JAQBNV010000400.1 GCA_028288395.1 Adhaeribacter sp.
CGGCAATTTCCTTAAGATAAGCATTCATTTTCTGGTTGCTTAAAACTGGTAAAACCTTACCGTCTTGGCAACATTGCAGATGGTCATGGTAACGATTAATTATTTCCAACGCCACTGGTAATAAAGGCATTCTGGAGACTGTTTCGGTTTTCTGCCTTTGGGTCAGCAGCCACTGCTCTCCGTCTATGCCAACGATTAATTCCGAGCGCTTCAACTTCTTTACATCGGCATAAGCCAAGCCGGTATAGCAACTGAACAGAAAAATATCCTTTACATAGTTCAGCCTTTCACTGGTAAATAATTTAGCGGAAATTATTTGCAGCTCTTTCTCCGTAAGTGCTGTACGGACTACATCCTTCTTGTTTAATTTAAACCCCAGAAAAGGATCGCGGATAAGCCAGCCGGTCCGGACACAGTGCAACACCACTTTCTTGAAATTACTCAGGTATTTCATGGTGGTATTGTGACTGCAATGGCGCACACTCTTCAGCCAGAAAGCATATTCGGAAATGAATTCATAATTCAGATGCTCTATGGCCATATCGGCTACCCCATATTTCCACAGCATAAACGAACGGGTATGCGACAGAGATGTACGGTATCTTTCTAAAGTACCGGGAGCAAATTCCCTACCCACCAAGGCCTCCATCTGCTGATTATGCTGCTGAAATACGACCATTACCATTCTTCTATTTTCCTCCCTCCCCGTCAGTACTTGCTTGAGGGTTTCTGCTGTTACAGGCTTATCCGCTTCTATTAAACTTCTCCGGGCTTCATGCACTTTGTTGCGTAAGATTTCCAGATACTGGTTCAGGAATTTGGCATCTTCTTTTGAACCGGAAGCTCGCCCGGCTTCCACACTCCAGCGAGAGGGCTCCCACAATCTTTTGGTGGAAATTTCCCGGGCCGCACCATCTATTGTGAGGCGTAGGTAAACGTACTTGGGACCGGTTGTGTAATTTTTGGGCTGTTTTAGAAAGAAGAACAACCCGAAGCTTTTTTCTATCATAATTCCTCCGTTTAAGGTTAAAATAAATTTCGGAATACAGCTTCTGCGAAACAAGATGTTCATTACGTGAACACCTTGTTATCCAACCACTTACCTGCTTTTTCCAGCGTCTTTTCCGGACTGTAAAAGACGCCACGAATGACGCTGGTAAATTATGGGTTTACATGCATGATTTGGGGAGTAGAGAAAATAAAAAAAAGCCTTTAAATCAATGATTTAAAGGCTTTTAATGCTTTTTGGTAAAGCGCTCAGCAGAGAGAGAGGGATTCGAACCCCCGGACCTTTAACAGTCAACGGTTTTCAAGACCGCCGCAATCGACCACTCTGCCATCTCTCTAAGTGGTACAAAAGTATACTATTGAAGTAAATTTTCAAAATGAAAAGGCAATATTTTTAACAAAATAGTTCATTTAAATTCAGGATTAAATATAAGCGCGCTGCAAATATAACCTAAGTAATTACCGGTCAAGCCGTTTCGTTACTGAGTCGATACTTACATTTATTTCAAATCCTAAAATTAAAATCATTGACACAAAGTCCAGCCAGATCATTAAACCTACCAAGGCACCAATGGAGCCGTAAAAATGGTTATACGTATCAAATACACTGATGTAAAGGGAAAACAACCAGGAAACCAGGAATATTAGCAGGGTAGCCACCACTGCACCGGCCGAAAAGAATGGCCATTTATCGTTTATGGCAGGCACATAATAATAAATCGAACAGGTGGCTATCAGAAACAGAAAAATAACGGCAATATATTTCAGCAATACAATCAGGTAATAAATAAAGCGTTCAGTAACCACTTCGTAAAACACCAGCACATCCAGAATATAGGTGCCAAAAAAAATGGCGGCAATTGCGGTAATAAGAATAAAAGACAATGCGAAAGTTAAGAGCGTGGCAATAATTCTTTTACGCAGGTAAGTCCGCTTCCGGAAGGTTTTATATTTTTTGTCGAACGCATCCATTAAAGACATGATGCCGTTGGTAGAAAGCACCAGCGCAAACAAAAAGTTAACCGACAACAACCCGCCGCGGGGAATATTCACAATGTCGTTGATGGTGCCGGCAGTAGCATCATACATTTCCTGGGGCATGAAATCCTCCATAAAAGTAAGAATGCTGACGTTTAAATCCGGAATAGGGATATAAGGAATAAGCGTAAACAGGAAAATAATGGTTGGAAACATGGACAAGGTAAAATTAAAGGCCATGTAAGAGGCCCTTTTGGTAATGGAGTCGAGCTTGAGCTCGCGCAGCAATACCTCTACCACGTCGTAAACCGTAGTTTGCCCATTATTAAAGCTCAACCGCTTTAAAAACAAGATAAATTTGCGGTAAGACCGCCGGTTTTTGACGTATTTCCCGGTTAAACCCATTAATTATAAAAACTATCCAGCTTCGAAAGGATGATTGGGGGCAAGGCAATGGGCCGGCCGGACTTTACATCCACAAAAACCAGCGTTGTTTCGCCTACGTTTAACAGTTCCTGCGCCTCATTAAATACCTCGTAATGAAAGGTTATCCGGGTGCCTTGGGGTTTGGTTTTAACCTGCACTATTATTTTCAGCAAATCGTCGTAGCGAGCCGGGCGTATATATTTTGTTCGCATTTCCAACACGGGCATAATAATGCCTTCCGATTCTATCTCTTTGTAAGAAATTTGCATTTGCCGGAAAGCTTCGGTGCGGGCTACTTCGTAATAAGCAGCAAAATTGCCGTAATAAACATAACCCATCTGGTCGGTTTCGGAGTACCTGACCCGTATTTGTACTTCGGATTGAAACACTTCTATTATATTTTTTATTATGAATTAGAAGTATTTAAAACTTCCATTTTAAAGCCAGGAAAATTCTCAAAAGAAACACCATCTAGAAATTATCTACTTGCTGAACTGACTTATGACAACTGGTAACTTTAATTTCTAATTATTTAAGAATATTGCGTTGGTTAAGAGCGGCCTGGTAGCGGCGGGCGTTCTGTAGATGTTCGGTTTGGGTGCGGGCAAAGCTGTGGTAAC
>JAQBNV010000402.1 GCA_028288395.1 Adhaeribacter sp.
ATTGGGGTGGCCACGAGCAAATCGCCGACCGGACCGTTTAAAGCGCAACCGAGCCCCATGGCGGGCAGTTACAGCATCGACCCGGCTGTTTTTACCGATACCGATGGCACCGCATACATGTATTTTGGCGGCATCTGGGGTGGCCAGTTACAACGCTGGCACAACGGTAAATACAACCCCAAAGACGAATATCCGCAAGACAGCCAACCGGCTTTAACCCCCAAAGTAGCCCGCCTGCGCCCCAACATGCTGCAGTTCGACGAACCGGTGAAAGATGTGCAGATACTGGGTAAAAATGGCAAGCCATTACTGGCCAAAGAAAATGACAAGCGCTTTTTTGAAGCGGCCTGGCTCCATAAATATAACGGCAAGTATTACTTCTCCTACTCTACCGGCGACACCCACAATATTGCCTACGCCACCGGCGACAGCCCTTATGGCCCCTTTACCTACCAGGGCGTAATCCTGAATCCGGTATTGGGCTGGACCAACCACCATTCCATTGTGCAGGTAAAAGACAAGTGGTACCTGTTTTACCACGACACCGAACTATCGGGTGGACAGACACACCTGCGCAACGTAAAAATAACCGAACTTACCCATCGCCCCGATGGCACCATCGAAACCATAACGGCTTACCAGGAATAACAACGGTTTAGTAAAACAGAAAAGCCAACGCCCATTACAAGCGTTGGCTTTTCTGTTTAGATTCTTATAATGGGCAGGCATTGTTTTATTTTTTACTTTGGGTAGTTGGTTGCTTTTGGCTGTACTTCTGTAAAGCATTTTTAAAATAACGGCCTTGGCGGGTGGGCGTGAAGTTCCAGTCGCTGATGAGCATGGGCGACCATTGCGGGTCGAAAACCCAAACTGTGTAGGAGATACCGTTGTCGTCGGCGTATTTGGTAATGGCGTCGCCATAAGATTCATCGCTGATAACCGGTACGTGGGCGCCTTTGTCATCGGGACCGCAAAAGCCGATTTCGGTTAAAATTACCGGATATTTTTTAGCCACAAAGCCCCAATCGGTTGTCCATTTCGGTTCCCAGGGCTTTTCGCGTTTCATGGGGTACGGGTGACTCACATAAGCAATACCTTCGGCCTTTATTGGATCGTTGGCAACCGGCGTAAGGTCATAAGCCCAGTTAAAACCCGCCACCAACGGCACCGCTTTAGAGCCGCTGGCCCGAATGATTACAATCATTTCTTCCATTATTTCTTTCCATTGCGGCCAGGTGCAGGTACCAGCCTGGCCACCCATTACGGTTGGTTCGTTAAACAGCTCGAACATGGCTACCGTGGTGTTGCCTTTATAATGCTTGGCCAGAATGCGCCAGAATTCAAAAGTTTCCTTTTTGGTGGTTTCATAATTAGCACTTTGGTAAAGCTCCGAGCGCAGGTTGCCAATGCTGTGCCAGTCGATGATGACATACATACCTAGTTCGGCGGCCCATTGTACGCCCTGGTCCAGCAGTTTCAGGTAATTTTCCGGCCCGTGTTTGCGCCAGGCATTCGGGTGCACCGGAAACCGCACCACATTGGCGCCCCAGCTTTTCATCGCCTGGAAATATTCTTTGTTCCAACGCTTCTCCCGGTCGAGTTTATCCAGATCGCTGGTGTCCAGGCCCCGAAAAACAATGGTTTTCCCATCGCTGGTTACAAATTTATTGCCTTGCACGCTTACCTGGGGTAAAGAAGTGGTAGATTGAGCGAAGGAAAGATTGCCGGTTAGAAGGACTAGGCAAACGAGTAATATTTGGAGTATATTTCTTTGCATGAAAGGTTTAATCAGAATTAATTAATTGTAATAGAAAACGATTTTTATAGGTAATTGAAATAAATTTATTTGAAGCTTTATTTCCACCTGGTTTTCACCTGATATTTATTAAAGTTCTCGTCTTTAGTCAGAATAATTAATTTCTCAGTAGCACCTTGTGCGATAATTATTCTATCGAATGGATCCCGGTGATGAAACTTTAATTTTTGCAGTTTCTGAATATGCTCAAATGTGATAGGCAATATCTCAATATCATTTTCAGCCAAAAACTCAGCTACTTTGTTAAAATCTGCCTTGAGTTGCAACTTGTCAAGGCTTAGTTTTATTGCCATCTCCCAAAGACTGGCAATACTAATAAAACACCGGTTATCAATATTCCTAATATCTTCCCGTACTTGTTCTGGCAGTGAATTATCACCATTGATGAACCAAATGAACGTATGCGTATCAAGCAATAGGTCCATTACATATATTCTTTAAAATCCTCTAACGGCTCGTCAAAGTCGGGCGACATTGTAAAAAAGTCTTTGGCATAGCCAAATTGGCGTTCTTTTATTTCTTTCTTTGCTTTTGATTTTTGCTTAAGAAAGGCCACAAAATCAGAAACCTCTTTTTTAAGTTCTGGTGGTAAGGAAGCTATCTGGGTATATAATTGAATATCAGTCATAATGCTTTTTTTACTTAAAACGGAAATATTATTGCAATGGCTAATTTGATATTCTGATGTTCAATTCTTCAATTAACATAGCTGCAGTTCATAGTAATTTTACTCAATTATAGTTGTATCCATTACAATAAAATCACAAGCCGTAACCGAACTCCAAATATTGATTTGATCACAAATATCCTTTGTTGTTGTTTCAAATCTAATATCATCAGTGCTAAAATTAATTTCAACTGGTTGACCTTCTAAATAAGGACCTAATTCTAAACAAAGCTTTTGAGTCAAAGGATAGTAATGAATAGAATCACTTGAAAATTTCTCTATGTATCCGGTTGGAAAACATTTACCTGTCTTTTCATAATCCATAATAAATATTGAAAAGCCTGGATTATCAGAAGTCCAAAAATAATGTTAATCAGGAGCAATTAGTATTTTCCATTCTTTCACCATAAGCCCCGCAACCATCAAATTAACGTAATCGGCTAATTTGTTTAAGTTAAGAAAGTAGTTTAAATGTAATTGTTTAGCATATCTTTTGACGATTTTATCTACAATTATAGAATCAGGAGCAGATAAATCACCACTATTTTGATATAAAAGCTTAATTTGAACTTCAAGGTCATTTCGAAAAATTGGACTTCTAAGTTTATTGTAAACTATCCATTGAAGAAATAATATCTTTATTTCCCATGTATTCAAAGACTCTCTAGTGTTTATAGCCTTAATTAATTTATTATAAGTAGGCTCAATCACTTTACCAAAGAATTTTTCAATAGTTAAATTATCTTCAAATC
>JAQBNV010000448.1 GCA_028288395.1 Adhaeribacter sp.
ATAAAAATCAGCCCCAATCATATGAAAATCGAGCTGCATAAAGTGCGCTACTACCAGTGGATTGTATTGGGCCAGGTCCGTTGCCAGTTGCTGTAATATTACGCGGCGGCTTTTACCGTGCTGCCGCAAAAAGTCTTTCGAAATACCATGGATGCCGTAAGCCACCGAGGATATTTCAAAATCATCATCATTTATATAATGGTTTTCTTTTTTAATTTCCTTTCCGTCTTGCGAATATATCACCCAGGCGATTTGCACCGAGAAGGGCCAGTTCTCCTGGTCCGCATAAGGAACATCCCATTTATGCGGCAGCCCGGAAGTTTCGGTATCAATAAACAGCAGGTAATCTCTCACGCAATATTTAAAAAAAGCGGTTAATGCCGGTTAAACCTATACGGTACTATAAAAAAAGCGGGCCGTAATTGCCCGCTTCTAAAAAATTGATCTTTTAAACTTTACCAGAACCGGACGTATAACGCGGTAATGACTAACAAGGTAATAATAATCAAAAACAAGGTTGAGTTAGATACTTTGAACATGGACTTGTCCAGTTCAAAAGCTTTCGGATTTATTTTAGGACCGGCCAGGCTTAATCCTACCATTACAATCATGGTGAACATAAAAGCCAGGCCCATACAAATCAGGAACGGGATTTCGTATTCTCCCTGGGCATTCCGATAAGCCGTATACAGGAAGGTTTCGTTGCCAAACCACGCCGGCGCATAATTGTTAAATACTACTGATAAAATAAAACCGGTTAATAAACCCGCAATAGCCGCGGTGCCAGTGGTCCGTTTCCAGAACATACCCAATAAAAACATGGCAAAAACACCGGGGCTGATAAAACCGGTATATTTTTGAATAAAGGTAAAGCCGCCTTCGCCGCCAATACCCAGTAAATCGTCCCAGGTCAGGAATATAGAAAAAAGCATGGAAGCGATGATAGCCATTTTACCCACAAAAATCAGCTTCTTTTCACTCGCGTCTTTATTCATGTATTTCTGATAAATATCGAGGGTAAAGATGGTAGATATACTATTGGCTTTGCCGGCCAAAGAAGCGACAATAGCCGCGGTAAGCGCCGCCAGGGATAAACCTTTCATGCCGGTTGGCAAAAAGCCCAGAATTGCAGAATAGGCATTATCGGCATTAAACTGTCCGCCGGGTGCCATTTCTTCCTGCAAAGACCCATTTTTATAAAGTACGTAGGCCGCAATACCGGGCAGCATTACGATTACCGGCATCATTAATTTTATAAGTCCGGCGAATAATATACCATTCCGGGCAGTTTGCAAATTAGCGCCGAGCGCTCTTTGGGTAATATATTGGTTACATCCCCAGTAGTTCAGATTTACAATCCACATACCGGCAAAATACATGGCAATTCCGGGGAGCATCAGGTATTTGTTTATATCGGCCTGCGATGATTCGGGCGTGGGTTTGTCCATAATCATCTGGAAATGGTCCGGAGCATCTTGTATGAGCATGTTAAAACCGGCAATTACATCGTGGCCTAAACCAAATTTCTCGCTTACCAGCACCAGCGCCGTGTAAGTAGTTGCCAAACCGCCCAAAATAAGGACAGTAACCTGAATTACATCGGTATAGCCAATTACATTCATCCCGCCCAGGGTAATAATAATGGCAAAAACCGCCAGCGCAATAATAATCAGGTGAAAATTGCTACCCCCGGCCAGGTTGCTAATAGCCAGCGCGCCTAAGTACAGGATAGAAGTTAAGTTTACAAACACGTACAAAAACAGCCAGAAAATAGCCATAATCAAAGCTACCGTACCGTTATACCGGGTTTGCAGGAACTGCGGCATGGTAAATATTTTATTCTTCAGGTAAACCGGAATAAACCACACCGCGACAATTATCAGGGCAATGGCGGCAATCCATTCGTAGGCTGCTACGGCAATACCCACCACAAAACCATTACCGCTCATACCAATAAACTGCTCCGCTGAGATATTGGAAGCAATCAGAGAGGCACCAATGGCCCACCAGGTAAGAGAACCTTCGGCGAGAAAATAATCTTTACTGTCGGCGTTTACATTGCGGTCGCGGTGATAGACCCAGAAGCCGTAACCCGATACGACAATAAAATAAACGACAAATATGACATAGTCAATGGTAGCGAACTTATTCATCCCAGAAGTAGAATATTTAGGTGGATATATAAAAAATTTTTGGTGGTGTAATTTAGTTTAAAAATCAATAGGCCTCCAAAAAAAGGGAAGCCTATTGTTATTTATTTTAAATTAAAAATTTTTATTTACCTGGTAATAAACCTCGCTCCAGCGCAGCTCATTGCGGAATTGGTTTAACTTCGTATCCTGGTTAATTAATACACATTCGATACCGGCCATTTCGGCAAAATCCTGCAGGTGCTCCGACGTAAGATTCTGGCTGTAGCAGGTGTGATGAGCGCCACCAGCTAATATCCAGGCAGCGCAACCGGTTTTCATGTCGGGATATGGTTTCCAGAGTACGCGGGCTACCGGCAGTTTTGGTAAATCGTGCTGGGGTTCAACAGCCACTACTTCGTTTACCAATAACCGAAAACGATTACCCATATCTACTACCGAAGCATTCAGGGCTGGACCGCCCGCCACGTTAAATACCAGGCGCACCGGATCGGCTTTACCGCCGATGCCCAGCGGATGTACTTCACAGGATGGCTGGCCGTTGGCAATAGATTCATCTACTTCCAGCATGTGCGAGCCCAACACCATGGCATTATTTGGTTCGAAGTGGTAGGTATAGTCTTCCATAAACGCATTACCGCCTGGCAGGCCGCTGCCCATTACTTTCATTGCCCTTACCAAAGCTGCCGTTTTCCAATCGCCTTCGCCGGCAAAACCGTAGCCCTGACCCATGAGGCGTTGCGCCGCAATGCCGGGTAACTGATTCATACCGTGTAAGTCCTCGAAGGTATCGGAAAAGCCTTTGTAATTGCCGTCTTTTAAAAAGGTAGTCAGTCCAATTTCAATTTTGGCTGCTTCCCGGAGCGATGTATATTGGGCGCCTCCTTTGCGCAAGGCAGGCACCACCGCATACCGGTCTTCATATTCCTGGGTAAGCTGGTCGATGGCGCTGTCGCTTACCTGATTGATTACTTTTACCAGGTCGCCGATGCCGTAAGTATTAACCGAAAAACCAAATTTTATTTCGGCTTCTACTTTATCGCCTTCGGTTACGGCTACATATCGCATGTTGTCGCCGAAGCGGACAAATTTAGCGCCTTGCCAATCGTGCCACCCTGCGGCGGCCCGGCTCCAGGTATTAATCTGGTCCAGGACTTCAGGATCCTGCCAATGGCCCACTACTACTTTGCGGTTGATGCGCATCCGCGATACCATAAATCCAAATTCACGGTCGCCGTGGGCGCTTTGGTTCAGGTTCATAAAGTCCATATCGATGGTGCTCCACGGAATATCGCGGTTAAACTGGGTGTGCAGGTGTAGCAGCGGCTTTTGTAACACTTTTAAACCACCAATCCACATTTTGGCCGGCGAAAAGGTATGCATCCAGGCAATAAGACCAATGCAGTTTTGGGCTACGTTGGCGTCCTGGCAAACCCGGTATATTTCTTCGGGTGATTTTACGGTAGGTTTAAAAATTACTTTTACCGGAATCTGGGTTGCCTGGTCCAGCGCTTTGGTTATCTGTTGCGAATGTTCGGCTACCTGGTTCAGGGTATCTTCACCGTACAAATCCTGGCTACCGGTTACAAACCAAACTTCAAATTGTTTAAGGTCAATCATGCGAAATATTTTAAAAGAAAAGATTTAGAATATTGATTATAAGTGGGGTATAATATATTTTTTTATTTCAACAGCCGAATAATTAGCTGCTTATTGCCCGTAATAAGAATGTGGACCGTGCTTCCGTTCGAAGTGCTTCCGGATGAGCGAATCCTGCAAACGTGGGACCTGCGGCCTGATTTGTTCGGTGAGATAAGCCATTCGGGCAATTTCTTCTACTACGGCACTGTTATAAACGGCTTTTTCGGCGGTTTTGCCCCAGGTAAAAGGGGCGTGGTTGCCCACCAGTACCATTTCTACTTCTTCGTAGTTCATGCCTTTTTTTTCCAGGTAGTCCATTATCTGAAAGCCTGTCTGGTATTCATAATCGCCCTGGATCATTTCGTTGCTCATGGGCGGGGCACAAGGTATATCCACCGTGTTGTGGTCGGCGTGGGTAGTGCCATAAATCGGGATATCGCGCTGGGCCTGGGCCCAGGCAGTAGCGTAGGTCGAATGGGTGTGCACAATACCCCCAATATTTTCCCAGTGTTTGTAAAGCACCGCGTGTGTTAATGTATCGGAGGAGGGGCGGAGAGAGCCGGCCACGGTTTTGCCGTCAAAATCCACAATTACCATTTTTTCGGGCGAAAGATCTTCGTAAGGTACGCCGCTGGGTTTAATGGCAAATACGCCCAAGGTGCGATCGGCGGCGCTGACGTTTCCAAACGTAAACAGTACCAATCCCAATTTGGGTAATTGCATGTTGGCATCGTAAGCCCTTTGCTGAATGTGTGCGTATTGCGTCATGTTAATTTAATTATCAGTAGTAGCCGTGCCGGTTAAAGCAGCTTCTTTTATCTGTTGTGCTTTGGTGTGGGGTTCTTGGGCTTTCGTGCCGGTTTCGGGCAAGTCAGCCGTAAGCGGCGATTTTGAAGGTGTCAGATGGTCCTGAATAAAATTGCCTAACTCGGTATATTTCAGGTAGCGTTTAGCGTATATTTTGGCTCGCCCGGCATTTGGAAAGTATTCGGCATCGAAGCCCTGGCCCATAGCCGCCATGGCATCTTCTACCTTTGCGTAAATACCGGCAGCCGTAGCGGCAAACATCGCTGCCCCAATTGCGCAGGTCTGCTCCGACTTATGAATCCGAATAGGCATATTAATGACATCAGCCATCATTTGCATGATAAAAGGTGATTTTTTTGCCACGCCTCCCATACCAATCAGTCCTTTCACCGGTACACCCTGCTCATTAAACCGGTCTACGATTTTTTTCGCCCCAAAACAGGTGGCTTCTACCAGAGCCCGGAAAATGCGGGGTGCATCGCTGCCCAGCCCCAAACCCGAAATAGCGCCTTTTAAAAGCTGGTTGGCATCGGGCGTGCGGCGGCCATTAAGCCAATCTAACGCGTATTCGTTATTTTCAGATAAAGGTATTTGGTCGGCCTGTTGGCTTAGTTCCGGAATAATGCGGGCCGATATTTCGTCCAGCAATGCTTTAGCGGTCTGGGCATCAATTACCTGCGATTGGGCTAAAAACTGCTGCAACGGCCACATCAATACCTGCTTGAACCAGGCATAGGTATCGCCAAAGGCCGATTGGCCAGCTTCCATTCCCATCATGCCCGGAATAACCGAACCAGGCACCTGGCCGCAAATTCCGTTTACCAGTTTATCTTCTACTTCGGCAATAGGCGCTACGAGCATGTCGCAGGTAGAGGTGCCCATTACTTTACTCAGGTGATAAGGTTCTATCTGGCCTCCTACCGCTCCCATGTGCGCATCAAAAGCCCCTACGCTCACCACTACTTCGGTAGATAACCCTAAGCGTTCGGCCCATTCTGGACTTAACGTGCCGGCCGGCTGGTCGGAAGTATAAGTGTCTTTAAACAAACGGTCCGAAAAGCCTTGCAGAAGTGGATCCAGGGTAAGGAAAAATTCTTCGGGCGGCAGGCCGCCAAATTCGGTGGCCCATAAAGATTTATGCCCGGCCGAACAAACTCCACGTTTCATCTGGTGCACATCGGTACCACCGGTGAGCAGGAAAGGAATCCAGTCGCAATGTTCTACCCAGGAGTAAATGGCCGCGCGTACCTGCCCATCGGCGCGTAAGGTGCGCAGCAGTTTCGCCCAGAACCATTCCGATGAATAAATACCGCCTACGTATTTTAAATAATTGATATCAAATTTTTTGGCGTGCTCGTTTATTTCAGCGGCTTCGTTTACGGCAGTATGGTCTTTCCAAAGCACGAACATGGCGTGGGGATTTTCTTCCAGGCCCGGCAGTAAGGCCAATGGAGTGCCGGTTTTATCTACCGCTACGGGGGTAGAGCCAGTGGTATCTACGGCGATGCCTTTCACGTACCGGGTAATATTTTCGCCGCCGGCTTTTTTCAGGCATTCCGTAATGGTGTATTCCAAACCTTCGATATAATCCAGCGGGTGCTGGCGGAACTGGTTTTCGGCTGGTTTACAGTAAGCGCCCGTCTGCCAGCGCGAATAATTAAAAACAGCAGAAGCCACTTCGGCGCCGTTTCGGGTGTTAACGAGCACCGACCGAACCGAGTCGCTGCCATAATCTACGCCTATAACATATAAATCTTTTTCCATTGCTCCATTAAAATGTCAAATTAACGCTTATAATTTAAAGAAAAAAATATTATGGTATACTATTCGCAGACAATTTTGTATTTAGCGATTTAAAATACCGGCTGTAAAATACTTGGAACGGCAATATTTATCACCTCCGCCACGTCTGAAAATGCATTATTTATTTTGCAGCAACCAACCCGCAACATCAGCGGCTAGGCACTGCTTGTAAATAATCAAAATTTTTGCTTTGATAATACAGGGACGAATAAGCATCTTTAAACAATCGGCTATATTTACCAGGCTGCCCCAATCAGATAGTATCTCTTTGTTGATCCAGCTTGATTTTTAAATAATTAGCGGAATAATATTGATAAATATGTAAAAGGAAACAGACTACTGCTTCTCCAAATTAATTTTTAGAGGAGGCTGGGCGAGATTTGTAATCTCGTCCCATAGAGCCCCGGATTTGCAATCCGGTTTTATTCTAATAATTATTTTGGAGCAGTACTACTTGATATATTTTGGGTAATCAGCAATCAAAACAAACGTATTCACGGGAAAGACTGCTCCCGGAGGCATTAAAAATCTGTAATATTCTACCGGGTGTATAGCTGATAATTTAGAATCATCCTCTTCCAAGCCTGGGCTGTTTATTTTGGTTTAGCGCTTTGGGCAGAATCAACCGCATTTTCGGAAGCATTAGGCGTGCCGTATTCAGAATTAATCGGGTTGGTCGTGCTGGAATCGTTAGCGGCGGCATTTCCGGCACTGCCAGACTCATTATGGATGCCGGTATTCTGGTTAGAACAAGCCGATAAACTGAGGATGCTCAGGAATATAAGAGTAAGATGTACTTTTTTCATAGTCTTGGTTTTGCTTTAAAATTGTAATAGCGGAACTAACCATGATTTACGGAAAATAACGCTGCCCGTTATTGCCTCGGAATAATGACTTAGATAAATTTTTCAGGGTTTGGAATAAATTTTAGAAAGGCCTGAAAGTTTTCGGAATATTTGCGTTTGTCTAATTTATAATAAAAGGCGCCTTTCCGCGAGTTTACTTTGTCTTTGTCTTTTTGTTTTACCAGCAAACCGGTAGATAAAACCTTCCGGCTAAAATTGCGCTTATCGAAAGTGGTGCCGTACAAACCTTCGTAGAGATTCTTCAGCTGGGGTACGGTAAATTTGTCGGGTAAAAGTTCAAACAAAACCGGGTGTAAGGCTGCTTTGTAACGAAGCCGGTTTTTTGCAGTTTCTACCATCAATTCATGGTCGAAAATTAGTTGAGGCATTTCGTTCAGCAGAAACCACTCCGCATTGTATTCGTGGCTAATCTGCTTTTCGTATTTTTGGATATCAATTAAAGCAAAATAAGCAACGGCCAGCGTCCGTTCTACCGGGTCACGCTTAGGGTCGCCAAAGGCCTGGAGTTGCTCTAAATATACGCCTTCCAGGCCGGTAAGCTGTTTCAG
>JAQBNV010000479.1 GCA_028288395.1 Adhaeribacter sp.
ACCTGTACCCGATCCGGATAACGAAGTATGACGGCTTTGAAGCGCTGAATTACGATAAGTGGGAAATTTGTAATCCGGCTTGTGGTTTTGGTGCAGATTTAGGGGTGCGGGTTTACCAGTTTTTAAAAGAACCACTCATCCGGAAATACGGAGCCCAATGGTACCAAGATCTGGAAACCCTAATAACGGCGGAAGAACGCAGTTTAAAGAAATAAAAAAAGCCGGGTTATTTACCCGGCTTTTTTTATGGTTGAATTAACGTAGACTCGGCTTTAGGCTGCGGAAAAAGGCTGCCAGGGAGCGGCAAACGTCGGACCTGGATAGATTGCCCGGAAGAGGAACTGTTATAGAGCAATAGCTGATTGCCTAATACACCCAGTACATCTTCGCGCGCGTGGTGGTTAATGCCCGTCAGGGAAGTGGTTTTTACCGGCGAAGTTTCGAGTAATTGAACCTCGTCTTTTGTTTTTACTATCAAAGAATAAGGTTCGGCAATAATACCTCTGAAACGAAAAAGCTGGGAAGCTTTGGCTATTTTGGCGAATTCGTAAGCTGGACACCAACGGGGCAGCACCAGGCGGGTAGATGGTAAATTATATACCTGTAATTTTTTTACCTGGCCTTCGGTCGTAATCTGCACATGTATCAGGTCTTTGGTTAGCAACTTTCCATAACCAATTTGGCCACTGCCAAAAGTAACCAGCGACACCCCCACTCGTACCATAAAATCAGTTATAAAAGCGCTGGTCCGGAAAGATTCTCCTACGATTTCCCAATGTCCGGCTGGATTCCAGGTTAAGCTTTCCCACAATATTTTGGTTTTGCTCAGCGCGGTTAAAGCATTCGGATTTCTTTTCTGGTCGTAAATAATATCGGAGAGGCGTTCGCCGGAAGAACTGATCCGGGTGAAAAAGAAATTTCCTGGTTTAGTGCGGGAGATGGTGCTTTTGCTAAAAAAGCGGCCAATCAGCACTAATTCTTTATCTGGCCCTATAGTTAAATCTGCAATTTCGCGTCGATCCTTATCCTGGTGCAGAATAGTGCTCCCTAATATTTTACCGGATAGGTTATCGAGACAGACGATGGTATACGCCATTTTAAGTGAAGTTGGTTTGGATTGACAAACTACCCAGATATGTTCTGCCGTATTTATAAATTGGGCAGTAACTGTACCGGCCGCGGGCGTTAACTCCTGCTCCCATACAGCTTCCTGTGCGAGATTTACTTTTTTTACAAAGAAATTTCCTTTTTTGCTGGCAGCTTTGTAAAAGAAGGTAAAAAGGCTGTCGTTATCTGTGCGGCTTAAGTTTACCAGTCGTGGTTCTGTAGCCGAAATCCGGTACTCCTTTTTACTTACCGGTTCTCCTTCTTTATTCAGCACCAAAACTTTCAAACTGTCGTAGCTAACCCGCTGAAACAAGTGGGCTGAATAATTGTTGTTACCACTCGATGCCAGTGCATTATTCCGTTTGTAAAGTAATATATTGGCCTGGTGTACCTGCAAAGAACTATCGAAGGTAGTAAACAAAAAACGGGAATGTTTATCCTGAAGACCGCGTAAACGGTACAGAATACCGTAGCTTTTATCGGAAGACTGACTAAATCCTAAAGAACCTTGAAAATGAACATTTTCGAATTTTAGATCTTGCGCGGAAGATAATTGCACCGTTAGGAAAACCAATACGGCGCAACAGATTATTATCCTGACCATTAGTTGATTTGGGTAAATTTTGTGGGGGGATTATTTAGTATTATTTAAAGTAAAGGTAAATAATTGTTTTCTGATATATAAATATTAATAAATAAGAATATTTACTTTTTAAAAATAAAATTTAGCCAAGAAAAAAGCCCAGGCTACTGCCCGGGCTTTTCTGAAGTTTAACAAAACGGTTTTTATAAACCGCTAAAATCGTAAGTGTCTAAATAACTGGTGGTAAAGTTACCGGATTTAAAGTTTTCATCGTCCATCATTCTTAAATGGAAAGGAATAGTGGTTTTAACGCCTTCTACTACAAATTCACTCAGCGCCCGTTTCATCTTCACAATTGCCTCGTCGCGGGTTTGCGCGCAAACAATTAATTTAGCAATCATCGAATCATAATTAGGCGGAATGGTATAACCAGCATAAACGTGGGTATCTACCCGCACGCCGTGGCCTCCTGGTATATGCAGGGTAGTTATTTTGCCTGGTGAGGGACGGAAGCCATTGCCTGGATCTTCGGCATTAATACGGCATTCGATGGCATGCATCTGGGGATAATAATCTTTGCCCGATATAGGTACGCCGGCTGCTACTTTAATTTGTTCTTTAATCAGGTCGTAATTTATTACTTCCTCGGTTATCGGATGCTCCACCTGAATCCGGGTGTTCATCTCCATAAAGTAATAATCCTTATTCTTATCTACCAGGAACTCAATGGTACCAACGCCCTCGTAGCGAATAGCATTGGCCCCGGCCACCGCGGCTCTGCCCATGGCATTCCGCAGTTTTTCATCGATAAAAGGGGAGGGAGTTTCCTCGATTAACTTCTGGTGCCGCCGCTGAATGCTACAGTCACGCTCCGACAAATGGCAGGCTTTGCCGTACTGGTCGCCCACCAACTGAATTTCAATATGACGGGGTTCCTCTACAAATTTTTCGAGGTACATGCCATCGTCCCCGAAAGCTGCTTTGGCCTCCGTGCGGGCGCTGTGCCAAGCTTTCTCAAATTCATCGTCGGAGTGAATGATGCGCATTCCCCGGCCGCCGCCGCCGGCGGTAGCTTTAATAATTACCGGATATTTAATTTTATGCGCAATTTTTATACCTTCTTCCACTGATTTTAACAAACCTTCGGAACCCGGAATGGTAGGAACACCGGCTTTTTTCATGGTGGCTTTGGCCGATGATTTATCGCCCATGGCGTTGATCATGTCGGGCGAAGCGCCAATAAATTTAATGCCGTTTTCCTGGCAAATGCGCGAAAACTCGGCATTTTCCGACAGAAAACCGTAACCCGGGTGAATGGCATCGGCGTTGGTAATTTCGGCAGCCGATATAATACTTGGAATATTCAGATAAGAGGCCGAACTGGCTGGTGGTCCGATGCAAACCGCTTCGTCGGCAAACCGAACGTGCAGGCTTTCTTTATCGGCCGTGGAATAAACCGCTACCGTTTTTATTCCCATTTCCTTACAGGTCCGGATAATACGTAAAGCGATTTCGCCGCGGTTGGCAATTAATATTTTTTTAAACACAGATTAATCTTTAGAAATTAAATATTAGAAATTAATATTAAAAATTAGGAAGAACAGTTCTTCCGGTAATTTTAATTAATAATTAATAATTAAATTAATTTAGCTGGGATCCACTAGGAACAAAGGTTGGTCGTACTCTACCGGAGAGGCGTTTTCTACTAATATTTTTACCACTTTACCCGATACTTCCGCTTCAATTTCGTTAAAAAGCTTCATGGCTTCAATGATACAAATCACGTCGCCTTTTTTTATTTCGTCGCCTACATTTACAAACATGGGAGAGTCCGGAGTAGCAGACCGGTAAAGGGTACCAATCATGGGTGCCTTAATGGTTAAATAGCGGCTGTCGTCGGCTACAGCTGGCTTAGCAGCCGTGGCCGGAGCCGTAATGCTTGCGGGATCGCTGGGCATATTTAGCCCAGGTTGCACTGGTGCAGCTGGCGTCGGTGCCATTTGGGATGTTGATTCCGATACGTACCTGATTTTTGGCGTGTCGGCATCCCTTTTAACAGATAATTTAAACTCTTCTGTTTCAATATCAACTTTATTTAAACCCGATTTGGCAATAAAGTCAATTAATTCCTGTAGTTCTTTTGGTTTCATAAGCTATTTTACCCGTTCGGCATAAGTATAAGTTCGCGTATCAACTTTTATCAATTCATCCTGTTCAATGAAAAGGGGTACCTGTATAGTGGCACCGGTTTCAACGATAGCGGCTTTCGAAGCATTGGTGGCGGTATCGCCTTTCATGCCTGGTTCGGTATACGTAATGCGGAGTTCCACAAACGGTGGTATTTCGCAGGTAAGCGGGGTTTCGGTTTCGGCGTGAAATAAAATGGTTACTTCCTGGCCATCTTTTAATAGATCAGCAAAAGGTACCATGCGCTCTTCTAGGGAAACTTGCTCAAAAGTATTGTTATCCATAAAGGTATAACCATATTCGTCTTTAAACAAAAATTGGTGCGGACGCTGCTCTACCCGGGCCGTAGTTACTTTAACACCAGCATTAAAAGTATTATCGAGTACTTTGCCGGTTTTAATGTTTTTTAATTTAGTTCTTACAAAAGCGGGTCCTTTTCCTGGTTTTACATGCTGAAACTCCGTTATTACGTACAGGTCTCCGTTGTATTCCAGGCAAAGTCCGTTTTTAAAATCCGCAGTAGTTGCCATTTTAGTATGCTGTTTTACCAGTTAGGGGTAATTGAATTTCTGTAATTATCTTTTTGAAA
>JAQBNV010000487.1 GCA_028288395.1 Adhaeribacter sp.
AGGCAATGAAAAAGCACTGCGGAAAGATTTGATAGGGGCGGAGGCGGAAAGAATAAGTAAATACCAGGCGCAAGATGACCTTGCTTCTTTTGCGCAGGTTCTGGAATACCTAAACCACCGGGATGCCTCTTAACCCGATTTAAAAGAACGGGCAAAATAAAAACGGACAACCTCCAGAAATTACCGCTGGCGCTGTCCGTTTTTATGTATTAAACCTTCAAAACTCAAAAATAAAATAAACCTAAAATTTTAATATATGTTGCTCCTACCAAAAGGAGATAGATTTTATATTGTTTTATTAAGCCCAGGCATTGAGGTTGTCCACGTATACTTTGCCCTGTATGGTCAACTTTATCAAAAAACCACCGTCAATGGGTTGCGCTTCTATCCAGCCTTGCTTTATAAGGTAGCGGGCCACCTGTCCCAGCTGGTTCCAGCTGCGTTCTTCCAATCCCGGTACTTCCGACATGTTGTGAAAGCGATTCGGCTCCGTATTTAGCGTATTCAGGATTACCTGCACCAGAATATAAAGTTCCTGTGGAGCTACTGGTGCCAGGTCAATTGCCTCGGCTGGTGCCTGTTTAGTTTCATAACCGAAATTAGAACGTGTACCTTCCTTGCGGTACCATTCCGAACTACCCTTTTGTTTTGGGCTGAAAACAATAGATCTGCCTAACTGACTGGCAGTTTGCCGGCTGGTACCAGTTGATTTGCACTCCTTGTAGTACAACCAAGCCAACGATTTGTTCAGAATTTCGGTAGTATTCATGTCCTTGTATATTTCGATGCTGTAAACGTATATGTTTTTTAATATATATAAAAAGACAATGTTACCATATTTGTAACATGCCTTTTTAAACACTTATTTTAGTTTAAATATCGTTTAAAGCTATCATGAGGGGATTACAGATAAATTTTTGGTTAAATTCCAGCTATTATGTAACAAATAACCTAATTTAATAAACGTATATCTAACCCAATTAATGTTGAAAAAGGCTGATTTTTAAGAATATTTATTAAAAAGAGTTCTAAAGAGTCGTTAATAAAATATAGGGATGGCTCCAGATGTAAGCAAAAGTAGCGCAGCTTTTGTGCCTGGTTTGGCAAAGGATTAGCCTGAAAGTAGAACACTACAAAAATATTAGTTGCGAAACAGCGCAGTAATAAGTAGCGTGATAATGAAGTCAAACGGAAGGCAATTTTTAGATAACGGGTTAACTCAGGTTGCTCCCAATCCGGAATCAACCGTGCTCCACCGATGGGCGCACGGTTGATTCCAGCAATAAGGCTGGTAAACAGTGTTTCAGATTGGTTGGTATCGTTGCTGCTTTTAGGTTCAAGGAGATAAAGCAGTTACCGGCTATTTAAAGCCCGTGCTGCCGACTCATTTCTTTGATAAACTTCAACCCATTTTCGGCAATATCCCAAGGCTTGGAATATTCGCGCCACACTCCTATCGAATTAGCAAAATCAGGATCGTTCCGCGAAAAAGCTTCGATGGTGAGCCAGCCGGTATAATTTATGCCGGCCAACGCCGAAAAAGCTTCTGCAAAATTTATGTGTCCATCACCAGGGGTACCCCGGTCATTTTCGCTGATATGAACGTGTGCCAAAAAGGGGGCAATGGTTTGGATACCCTGACTGAATTTCTTTTCTTCGATGTTCGCATGGTGGGTATCGAACATAGCCTTTACGTTTGGATGATCGGCTGCCTTCAACAGCCGGGCCAGTTGTTCCATGGTGTTGCACAGGTAGCATTCGAAACGGTTTAATGCTTCTAAGGCCAGGGTGATGCCCGCTTGAGCAGCATGTTCGCCGGCAGCGTGTAAAACTTCGGCGCCCCAGCCGTATTCCTGGTTTTCGGGGGCGCGGCGGGCAAAAACAGCGTGAGCCGAATGGAAAGGGCCGCACATTATTCTGGCATTTAAATCATGCGCCCGATCCAGCGCCCACTTGATCCGGTCCAGGGCTTTGGCCCGGACCGCGGCGTCTTCGCTAATAGGATTTTCGTCCTTGCCTACTACAAAAACCGTGGTTACTTCTAAACCCAATTCCTGGGTATATTGGCCCAATCGTTTATAAGCAGCTGTATCCGGCGAACCCAGCAGAAACTCGACGCCATCGTAGCCCATGGTTTTCAACCGCTCTACAATTGGTATTAACTCATCTGAAATTACCGCCGACCAGGCCAGCACATTAAATCCTATCTTATTCATAGTTTGTGGTGGAATTGAAATTACACATCAATTAGCATTAGCCAGAAAAGCCAAAGCGTTTCTCTTGGGCTCCGGACCTAGCAAATTGCTGTAATTTAATATTTTTGTTTTGACAAACAAACCGGTGCCACCGGCCGGATCAAGCCGGGGTTGCGGTTTTAAGGGGCAAAACATCTTACCCGCTGCTCCTAAAGATAAGATAGGCCTGAAATAGAATCATGTTATTGGGTATTCCGCAGTAGAAAACACACCCTTTCTTATTACTTCAACTCCGCAGCTACTTACCGTTAATGCACCCAATCGCTGCTTAGCGCCAGGAGAGCACCAACTAAGGTAGCCAGTATTTTATTGCGGTTAAACCGGTGTTCGGGGCTGCTTTCGAAAAGGATGGTCGTGGAAATATGGAGGAAGTTACCGGCTACCAAACCAGACAAAATAGTAAAAGCGTTGCCTTCCTGTAATTGCTCCGGAATAATATAATTGCTAAACAAAATGCCTAATGGTGAGGCTACCGCAAATATTAGCAGGTAAGCGAAGGCTTTCCGGAAATTATTCAGCCGGAAAACCAGGATGGTCATGAGGGCAAAAGCAGCCGGAATATGATGAATGGCAATACCAACAAGTACCTGGTAAAAACTTTCGGCAATATGAGAATGAGGAGCAACCTCGCGGTTTTCCAGCAGAATACTACCCTCCAGAAAAGAATGAATTGTAAGTGAAAGCAATAATAAGAATGGTACAGAATTGCTGCCCTTTTCGTGGGCATGCAGGTGCATGTGGCCATGCTCGATGCCCTTCGAGAATATTTCGAGAATTATTTGCAGAAAGAAACCCGCCAATACGTAGTAGCCTACGGTATGGGGCGAAGCGCTGCTCATGAGCACATCCGGCAGAATATGAATAATGGTAAGCGTAAACAGATAAGCTCCGCTAAAAGCCAATATAATTTTTAACCAGTCTTGTTTCTTTTGCGGAAAAAAACGCACGAGCCAGCCGGCAAACACTACGGTAAAAAAAAGAATAAAAATAGCTGTCAGCATTTGCCGATGTAATTATTTTCTGAATACAGGCTTCCAGCGAGGTAGCTTTCCACTTTTTACAAGCTGCAAACCATTACCGGTAAGGTATTTTATAAGGTGCAAAAAGGCAGGTTTGCACCTGCCTTCCGTTACCAGTATTACCGTTGCCGGTAAATATTTTAATTTATCTGCTGAGCCGTAGTATCGGCCGCCGTACCCTTGTAATTTGGATTTTTAACCAGGTCCATGCTGCATACCGGGCATTTTCCGGGCGCATCACTGGCACTTCCCTCGCACTGCATGGGACAAATATAGGCCATCTGCTGCGCCGCTTCGGTAGGGGCCCCGCTATTTTTGGATGCCGCAGCGGGCTTACTTTCGCCGGATTGGGTTTCGGCAGAATTACTGCTACAACTAGAGCCGATAATAAATGCCAGCAGCATTACCAGGAACAATATTCTTTTCATAAATAGAGGCTTCGGGTTAAAAAGTAATTTAAAGAAATGCTGCTTATTCATGATTCTCAACTGAATCGGCATCATTGGCTTTTTCTTTTTTCGGAACGGTCGTATTTACTTCCATCTGGTTGGCGCCCGGGTCATGGTTCAGCATGGCATCATCCTGCTGGTCGTGCCCGCTATTGTTGGCAGCGTTATCCAGGTTCGGCGTACTGCGGGTTCCCGGCGGAACGGCATCCAGCGACACTTTTTTTTCAGGACGTAAATCGGAAGGTTCGCTGCTGCAGGCGGCCAGCGATAAACTGCCAAAGGTTATAACGAGGGTTAAAATGCGTTTGATCATATCCGTTAAGTTTAATGTTTTTTCGCTACCAAAATTTAATTTAAAATAGATTTATCTCCTCAAGTACGAGATACTCATACAATCAGGTTCTTGCGTTTCAGGTAAGCTTCCATCATTTTAACATCGTTGGGATTATTAAAGATTCGGAAAGGCAGATAAATAAACTGGGCTTTAGAGAGCGATAGCAAAAAATGATCTTCGGCTTTTTTAGCACTTTTTATCATTTCCCAAGCAACCGGCATGCCCTGGCGCTCATTTAATTTCATCAGAATCTGACGGCCATCTATCTCGTAGGACATTTTCTCGAACATAACCTTATTCTGCTCCAGTTGAGTAACCCCGGTAAACTGAATAGCCCAGAATAGCAGATAAAGTACCACAATTAGAATCGCACCCGATATAAACCACCACGAGGGCCAGATAAAAGCCAGACAGGCAACGGCTATCGGACCGATAATAAACCACCACTGCTTACGCAACAACTCTACCATGGCCATTTTAATATACTGCCTGGTGCCGAGTTTGTATTTTTTTGTTTTGATAATCACAGGTAAATGAAATTAAAATAACCAATCGGGTTCTGAAAACCAGACCCGTAAAAGCCTGCTCCCGATTTCGCCCACAAAAGTAGTTAAAATTTAACTTTTAACAATTAGCCGACCGTAATTAGTAGTTCGTGTTTCGTTATTAGTTTTTGGGTGGTAATATTATGCCGGTATGTTGTTTGGCCGGAATCGGGTAATAGAAGTTTAATCCACTGTTTCCCGAAAATAACCAGGCCCATTCGGGTATTAAAACGTTTTTTAAGGTGATTGAAAATTGCGGAAAGAATTCAATAGCTGTTACAATGCCTTAATTATTTCTGCCGGGTCCCGGTCCGTTAAGTTTATATAACGTCTTTCATTAATTTTAAAAGACCACCTGCTATATAAGAATCCCATAAGGGCGTAGAAAAATAGCGTAAACAGCAACTCGGCATAATTTATTCCGGCAAGCTTAAAATCAATCCGAAATAAATAACTTGGTATGGCTGCCAGCAGCACCCAGAAGGCCGTAAAACGCCAGATGAATTGCCACTTATTGGTTCGCCGGCGGACCCAATATTTTATAAACTTTTGTTCTCTATCAGAAGTGGTCGTCATGAAAGCAAAACACGTTTAATTATAGCTTCTAACTTTCTGCCCGCAGGATTATATATTCCCCCTCTTGGCCCTAACCGGCTTTTACTTTCTCTTGTGCCCTTACCGCTGTTTTAGGTTAAATTTACACCCAAATAAACCGGCAGCAGTTCCTTACGCGCCGCTTAAAAGGCTTTCAGGCTTAAATCGAGGCTGCGAACGGAATGAGTAAGCGCACCCACCGATATATAATCTACGCCGGTGGCTGCCACCTCGGCAATGCTAGCTTCGATAATGCCACCCGAGGCCTCGGTTTCGAAACGACCGGCCACCATTGACACCGCTTCGCGCATCAGCGCCGGGCTCATGTTATCCAGCATTATCCGGTCGATGCCGCCCGTATCTATAGCCTGCTGCACCTCGTTCAGGTTACGGGTTTCAATTACAATTTTTAGCGTTCTGTTATTTTTTTGCAGGTATTCGTGGGTAGCAATTATGGCCGGCCGGATGCCCCCGGCGTAATCTACGTGATTATCTTTCAGCATTATCATGTCAAATAACCCAAAGCGGTGGTTTAGGCCGCCGCCAATTACCACGGCCCACTTTTCCAGTAATCTGAAATTGGGAGTGGTTTTGCGGGTATCTAACAAACGGGCTTTGGTGCCGGCGATCAGTCCGGTGAGATGGTGGGTATAGGTAGCAATCCCGCTCATGCGTTGCATGCAATTCAGGAGCAACCGCTCGGCTGTTAAAATTGACCGGGCGGGGCCCCGCACCACAAATGCCACATCCCCGTACTTCACAGGACTGCCGTCGGGCAGCATTATTTCTACCTGAAGCAAGGAATCTACGGCCTGGCAAATTATTCGGGCTACATCTACCCCCGCCAGAATACCGTCGTCTTTTACCAGTAACCGGGCCTGGTTATGAGTCTCGGCCGGAATAGCCGCCAGCGACGAGTGATCACCGTCGCCTACATCTTCCCGGAGAGCATGTCTAATAAATTGCGTTAAGGCGGCTTCGGTTATATAGGAAGGTCTGTTCATGGTGGCGTAAAAGTAAAAAAGCCCGCCTGTATAGCGAGCTTTTTCTTTACTTTTTATTTGCCGGAGTAGTTACACCACCGGTTTATTTCTTCGTGAAGTCGATAGTATCTATTAAATAAGAACCATTAGCTTGTTTTACCACTACAAAAACCCGGTACAAGTCGCCTTTAGTGTTATAAGTACCAATGGCATACCGCTGGCCCTGATCGGAACTACCCTGGTGGTCGAACTCAAAGCCGGAGGGCGCATTTTTAGCGAAGAAGCTTTTCATCACAAATTCGGCCTGTGTTTTACTGTAGCTCGATTTTTCGCCATCCAACCCAATTTCAACCGTATTGTTAAAATACCGGGCCAGGTCACGCGAGGAGCCACTGCGAATAGCGGTTTTAATCTCAGCCGGGACATCGGCTTGCGCACGGGCACCACCCACTCCTACAAAACCGACCAGTAGCAGCATCCAGATCATCACCAGCATTAAATTTTTCATGCGTATAGTTTATTCAAAATTGGTTTATAGTTAATACTTTAAAGATAGCTAAAACTATGCCAAGCCCGGTTTACTTCCCCTAAATCGTTTTTATTGGTGCTTAAAGCTTTTTCCAAGTTAATAATTAATTAAACATTTTACTAAGTTGTCTATATTTGCGCCATGGAAAAGAAGGTAATTCTGCTTATTTTAGACGGATGGGGCATCACCTCTGATCCGCAGGTATCGGCCGTGGCGCAGGCCAATACCCCTTTCGTTGATTCGCTGTTCCAAAATTATCCGCATGCTACCCTGCAGGCTTCGGGCGAGGCGGTTGGTTTACCCGAAGGACAAATGGGTAACTCGGAAGTGGGTCACATGAATATTGGTGCCGGCCGGGTGGTATACCAGGATTTAGTTAAAATAAATCTATCTATCCGGGAAAATGAGCTGGCGCAGATGCCGGTTTTAGCCGAAGCGCTTACCTACGCCAAAAATCAGAATAAAAAAGTACACTTCATCGGCTTGTTATCCGATGGGGGCGTGCATTCGCACATCGAGCACCTGAAAGCCCTGTGCACGATTGCGGCCCAAAAGGGAATTACCCAGGTATTTGTCCATGCTTTTACCGATGGCCGTGATACCGACCCCAAAGGCGGCGCGCAATATTTACAAAATTTACAGGCGCATCTGGCCCAAACCGGGGGCCAGGTGGCGTCGGTGGTGGGCCGCTATTATGCCATGGACCGCGATAACCGCTGGGAACGGGTAAAATTAGCGTATGATTTAATGGTGCACGGTACCGGCACCCCGGCTACCGATGTAGTCGCAGTTGTGCAGGCCTCTTACGCCAGCGGCGTAACCGACGAATTTATTCAGCCCATTGTGGCTGTAGATGCCAACGGGCAATCGCTGGCTACCATTCAGGAAGATGACGTGGTTATTTGCTTTAATTTCCGGACAGACCGGGGTCGGGAAATAACCCAGGCCTTAACCCAACGCGACTTTCATGAGCAGAACATGCACAAACTGCGCCTGCACTACGTTACCCTTACCAACTACGACGATTCTTTTGTGGGCGTAAAAGCTATATTTGATAAAGACAATCTGAATAACACGTTGGGCCAGGTAATTGCAGACGCCGGCCGTACCCAAATCCGGATTGCCGAAACCGAAAAATATCCCCACGTAACGTTCTTTTTCTCGGGAGGCCGGGAACAAACCTTTGCCGGCGAAAAACGAATTATGTGTGCGTCGCCCAAAGTAGCTACTTATGATTTGCAGCCCGAAATGAGTGCCTACGACATACGGGATGCGATTGTACCGGAACTGCAAAACCACAGCGCCGATTTTATTTGCCTGAACTTTGCCAACCCCGACATGGTAGGCCATACGGGCGTATTTGCCGCCGCCGTGCAGGCCTGCGAAACCGTAGATGCCTGTACCCAAGCGGTGGTAACCACCGCCCTGCAGAACGATTATGCCTGTATTGTAATTGCCGACCACGGAAACGCCGAAATGATGGTAAACCCGGATGGCACACCCAATACGGCACATACTACCAACCTGGTACCTTTTATCCTAATAGATAACCAGTACCGGAACGCGTTAAAAAATGGCCGGCTGGGCGATTTGGCTCCTACTATCCTGGAGTTAATGGATATTCCGCAGCCCGCCGACATGACCGGAGTTTCCTTACTACAACATTAAATATTTTGGCTAGCAACTGGTTTCGGATTTTAGTAGCCTTTAGCACGATATTTTATCTCGGGGCTTGCGGAGGAGCAAGTACCCGGGAAGAAAACGTACAACCGGCCGGGCCTTATTTTGATGTTGCCACTTTTATTCAGCAACAGGCCACCCTGTTGAACAAAGAAAAGCCGGTAGTTACCAAAACAGTTTCGGAAAACGGAGCCGTTGCTGAAACCAAAAAAGTATCTAACTCAGATTGGCGGAAAGAACTGGAGACATTCGGCGAGCTGGATATTAACAAACCGGCTTTCCGGAATTCTTACACCAGTACCCGGCAGCAAAACCCGGCCACTGGCCTTACTACGCTCACTTATCGCAAAAAGCCCGGTTACGATGGTACTGTACAGTACCTGATTATTTATACCGACTCTACGGGCCAGGTAGTCAGGCTCCGGGGCCTGCAGGAAACCCAGAATGTATTGCTGCTGTCGCGCCGCGAACTGGAGCTTCGTTGCCACACTAAAAAAGGAGGGAGCCGCGTTATTTCCTACAACATACAGGGTTTACAAAAGCCGGTTATTTTTGATACCTTGCGTTATGCGGTATTTGCCAAAATCGGGTAATGCTGTATGGCCTCGTTGACAGCCTAAATCGTTTTTCTCTATTATAAATTCCAGCCATTAATCAGTAGCGGATGTTTAAGCACGCATGTCTTCTTTTCCTGCTACTGGTGCTTAAAAGCGCAGTGCTGCGGGGGCAGGATACTATGCCGCCCGCTACCCGAACCTGCGGTACCACCTATATTCAGGAAAAAGTTAAACAGCAGCAACCGGCAGTGGGTTTGCGCCAGGAGCGCGTGCGTAAAGGGATAGATGAGATATTGCAACTGTCTGGCCGGGCGCGCTTAAAGCAGCCGGTTATCCAGATTCCGGTGGTCTTTCACGTAATTTACCATACAGCAACCGAAAATATTACCGACGCGCAAATCCAATCGCAATTGGATGCCCTAAACCAGGACTATCGCCGCCGGAACGCCGATACCCTTAAAACATTGGCTCCTTTTAAAAAAGTGGCAGCGGATACCGGCATTCAGTTTTGCCTGGCAACAGTAGACCCGGCCGGAAAGCCAACCAGCGGCATTACCCGCACCTATACCGATTCTGTGGGCTTTGCTTCCGATGATGCCATGAAATATTCCGCTAAGGGTGGCCGGGATGCCTGGAGCAACGGCAAATACCTGAATATTTGGGTCTGTAATATTAAGAATGGCTTTCTAGGTTATGCCCAGTTTCCGGGCGGCGATCCGGCGCTGGACGGTGTGGTACTGCTGTACCAGACCGTAGGTAAATTTCCGGCTAACCCGTACGTATCGGTTTTTAACCAGGGCCGCACGGCTACCCACGAAATCGGTCACTGGCTGGGCCTGGAACATATCTGGGGAACCAAAGACAACGGCTGCGACGACTCGGATTTTATAGCGGATACGCCCCCACAGGATAAAGCCAGCGGTAGTTGCCCCACCGGCACAATCTCTTCCTGCGAAAACAACTTACTGGGCGGCAATATGTACCAGAATTTTATGGATTACACCGACGATGCCTGTATGAACCTGTTTACCCAGGGGCAGGCCACGTATATGCAAGCGACGGTTAATTCGGCCCGGCCGGGGCTGCTAAGCGCCGTGGTGTGTACCTATCCTTTACGGGCCGATTTCAGCGTCAGTGATTCGGTGGTGGTAACCGGCACGACAGTGGGGTTCAATGATAATTCAATTGGGCTTCGGGCTACCAGCTGGCAATGGCAATTTGCCGGTGGCGCACCGGCTACTTCCACTTTGCAAAACCCGGAGGTGTATTACAACGAGCCGGGATGGTATGCCGTTACGTTAACCGTTAAAAACGGCACCTTCTCCGACACCAGGACCAAAAACACTTATATATTTGTTACGGCCCGCGAGCCGCGAATTTACCCCAACCCGGCCCGCCAGGAAACCAATATTGAATTGCCCGCTGATTACGAAGTAGAGAATATTTTATTAGTTAACGCCCTGGGCCAGACGATTCGTTCCGGGGTACCCCGAAATGCCTTGCTGCGCCTGAACCTGGCTGGTTTAGCTGGTGGCGTTTATTACGCGAAAGTGATTTTAACAAATGGCCGGGTAGTTACCAAGAAGGTATTGGTGTTGCAGGAAGAAAGCCGGTAGCGAGCCGCGATGCTAAAACAATTTCTGCTATTTTACCCTTTTTAGCTTTATCTGGCCGGTCCCGTTCAGCGTAAGTATATCGTCCTGAATGGTGTAGGTGTCCATGTGCGGCAACAGCACTTTTATCACCCGGGAAATATCAGAATCACAGCAAATTTCCGTACAGCCCAAAATATTCAGCTTAAGCTTGCCCGGCCCGTTTACGGCGTAGTTTCCGGTGCAGGTATTAACATCCAGTTTATAAGTTAGGCGGTTGCCTGGCTGAAACGCCAGAATATACCTACCCACCGGGTATTGTTGCGAGTTGCTGTGGGGCCGGCGCATACTTACTACCTGCCATTGCCGGGTTAATAAATTTGCCGGGGCTTCGCGCTCTTCATTGCAAGCCTTAATGAGCAGCAAAGAGAACAAAATTAAAAGAATACAGGTAATAATGGCTGCATTTCTCATGTCGGGAGTAAATCTAAATATTTCCCACCTGTTTCGGGCTTCGCTCCCGGCATTTAGCTATTCTAATAAAGATGGCTGTAAAAAACCAAGTTGTTTCCTTTACGCAACAGGTAAAAATATTTAATTAAACGCGCCTCCTATAGCAAAATATTTATTTACCCTGCAGGGTAATTACCACCCAGCGGCGGGTTGCATGGTCGCGGTGCTCGCACAAGTAAATGCCCTGCCAGGTTCCCAGGTTTAGTTGACCGTTGGTGATGGGGACCATAACGGAACTACCCAGCAAAGAAGCCTTTAAGTGCGCCGGCATGTCGTCGGGGCCTTCGGAATTATGGCGGTAATAAGGCGCATTTTCCGGCACCATCTGGTTGAAATGGCTTTCAAAATCGTGGCGTACGGTTGGGTCTGCGTCTTCGTTTATAGTAAGGCTCGCCGACGTATGCCGGATAAAAATATGCGCCAGACCAACATTGATGCCTTCGAGTTCCGGTAATTCTGCTACTAATAAATCAGTAATTAAATGAAAACCGCGTTTCAAAGCGGGTAGGCGAATACTTTTCTGGTACCAGTGCATGGTTTTATGGCTTAAGGCGTTCGTAAGCCCCGATATCCGGTTTATCGTTGTCGCGGGGCAAGTCTTTCAAATCCTGTTTTACCGTGGGTAAAGGCCGGGCGCCGCCATTGGCTACCGAAAGCGTGTCCAGGGTGTAATCGAAAGGAATATTTTTCCGGGGGCTTTCCGGGGTGTACCGGAAACGCGGGTCCTGGTTAATGATGTTTGATTTATCCAACTGATCTTTGTAGCGTTCGGTTTGCAGAATATTATTTAAAAGCGCTACTTCAACGGGGCTGTTGCCATCGTTCCGGAATAATATTTCGTCGGTCAGCTTCCCGCCTTTCGTGCCGGCCCACACAATAGAGTTTACCATGCTTAGCTTAACCCGGTAATCAATATGCTGGCCGTTGTCCAGTTCTATGCGGTCGGTGAAGGCGAAAGAGGGCGTATCACGCCGGAAATCGGGGGTGTAGTTGGCAATGGTACAATATTTAAAATCGTAGGTGCCGCCACCAAACCCAGCCACGGCGTGCTGCCCACAGTTAGAGATAAGGGTATTAATGGCCTGAATATCGGTGGTATAGCTTAAAATACCAATGGTATACATGTTCTGAATAGTACACTGCTCCAGTTTGATTTCGTAAGTATTGGGGTTGCGATCGGGGCTGCCCGCCCAGATACCAACCTGCGCATTCCGGATATCGGCGTACCGGATTACATTTTCTTTGCTGTTGGTAAAAAACCGGATGCCGCTCCACTGGCCCGGAATATCTTCGTAAAATTTTTCGAGGCGATCGCCGGTAAAAACGACCCGTTCCTGGGCCGTACCTTCTACCCGTAAGGAGCCATCTACGAGTATGCCGGCACCTTTATGGGCATAAATGCGGGCCCCTTTTTCGATGGTAAGGGTACAACCTTTGTTTATGATCACCCGGTCGTAAATAACATGGGGTTTATCGGCTTTCCAGACGCTGTTGCAAGCCAATTCCTGATCCCGGTAAAAGTAAGCATCCTGCCCGTAAGCTACCAGTTTTACATCCTGCACATTATTGTTCTGCGACACCACCAGCGAGTCTTTCACCAGAAATGGTGTATTGCGGTTGTCGGGCTGAATAAACACCTTAACCAAAACGAGCAGGCTATCACCTCCCCGGATGCGGATATTACGGGCCGCAGGAGATTCTACACCGTTAATTATTACCCGGTAAGCGGAGTTGCCCAACCGGCCTAATTTTATTTCGTCTACTTGTACCGCATTTTTATCATAATTATATAAGTAAACTCGCTTGGTAACGCTGCCGGTTTTTACAAATACGGTATCATAAATTAAAGAATCGGTGGAAAACTGGAGGGCTGCTTTCGGACTTCGGGTGAGGATTTCTTCTTCTGGCTCGCAGGAATACAGCGACAGCAGGACGAGAAGCAGGGAAAATATACAAAGCAGGTATTTCACAAATAAGTTTTTAACTAACGCGAAGGATTAGCCTTTAGGCTGACCCGTTTACCGGCTGCTGGCCGGGGAAATCTTTCTGCTTCATTACCCGCTTGCCCTGCAAAAAGTGGCGTTCTTCGTGTACAGCACAAATATTTATACAATCTTGCAAACTGTAGGTAATTACCGGACTGGCCGGAGAAGTTACAATGGTTTTGGCGTGATCAACGTTAGAAGCTGCTTTTATCCTGCGGGTCAAGTCCTGCTGGTGCTGCACAAAATCCACAACTATCGACGCCGGAATATTACTGGCGGCAGGTTTGAAAACCGCGGGTGTTTTATACTTCTTGGTCGTAGAAGCCATCCCCTTCAGCATCATCCGGCCCCAGATACCAGGAAAACCCGGCAGCATTTCCCAGAAAGTTCTTTTTTTCCGGCCCTGGCTCACTGCCTCAAATATCGGAAAATACAGCCGGTTGGTTTTTATTAAATGGTCGAGGCACTGGCCAATGCTCCAGGAATCTGCAGCCGGTTTCCAGTTAAGCTGGTCCACCGATAGCTTCCCGAATTCGGCCTGTACTTTTTTAGTAATCAGGCCCAACTCATGAAGCGCATTTTCTAAATATTCATTTGCCATTTAGGTTATAGTGGTTAGCTGTTAGTAATTAGTGGTTATAAATCAATAATTAAGTATCGGCATTGAACAACAGTAAATAACTATTAACAACCTAACAATTCAACAATCCAGCAATCCAACAATCAACCTACGCCACCCCTTCTTTTAATCTTTCGGCGCTTTCAGCGATGCGGAGTTCTTCCACAAAATCATCGATAGCACCGTCCATTACAATAGGTAGGTTATAAACCGTGTAGCCAATACGGTGGTCGGTTACGCGGCCCTGCGGATAATTGTACGTCCGGATTTTATCGGAACGGTCGTTGCCACCCACCATGCTTTTACGCTGGGCGCCTTCTTCCTCGTTTTTCTTAGCCAGTTCCATTTCATATACCCGCGACCGCAATACTTTTAAAGCCTTGTCAAAGTTTTTTAACTGCGATTTCTGATCCTGGCATTGAGCTACCAGACCAGAAGGTAAATGGGTTAACCGTACCGCCGAGTAAGTAGTATTTACTGATTGACCGCCTGGTCCGGAAGCACAGAATAAATCTTTCCGGATATCATTCATGCTTAGTTCAATATCAAATTCTTCTACCTCGGGCAATACCACCACACTCGCAACCGAGGTATGGATACGACCCTGGGTTTCGGTAGCCGGT